>JAGCWB010000168.1 GCA_017962065.1 Bacteroidales bacterium | reverse complement strand
TCTACGTGCTTGAGAAGGTCGAACTTCTCTCCTTTGTAGTTGCGCAGGCAGCATACCAGATCCACCGGATTGAAGTGGGTGGCGTGCGACATGGCTTCCATTGCGCCTTTATCGGCCTTGTTAATCTGTACGCTTTCCAGGATTTGCAGGCTGGTGCAGCCGTCTTTGCCGTGGATGATGTAGGGACCTCCGCCGGGCTCGCCTTCGTTCTTGACCATGCCGCAGACGCGGATGGGACGGTTGAGTTTGGCGCGCAGCATTTCTATGCGCTCGGCCTCTGAATGGGCCAGGGGCATCTGGATGCACAGTTCCTTGTCCAGGAAGTTCTCAATTTCGTTGCAAAGTTGCGGAGTGGGAGCAATCTCAAGACGGCACAGGAAATCGAAGATCTTGTCCCTTAACTGGAGAGCCACACCCATGAGCACCTGCTTGTACTCGGCCGTTACCGGCAGCAGTTTTTCGTGGGCTACATTATCAATGTTCTTGATGCTTACCAGTTCGGCCTTTACATTATTCAGATTATAAATAAGGGCGCCGTGACCGGCGGGACGGAAGAGCAGGGTTCCATCGGCCTTGCGGAAAGGCTTGTTGTCCGGATCTACTGCAATGGTGTCTGTGGCTTTGTCCTGATAAGTGAAGGTGATGTTGTATTTTACGCCATAGCGTTTTTCGTAGGCATCTTTTATTTCGCCGATTGCTTCTTCGAAGAGGCTGCGGTGCTCCGGGGAGATTGTGACAGTGAGGTTGCAGGTACTATCGGCGTTGCGCATGTATTCCTGGGCTTCTACCAGATGCTCGGCAATGGCTGTGCGAACCTCGGCGGGATAGCGGTGGAACTTAAGAACACCTTTGGGCTTGTTGCCATAGCCCAGGCCTTCTTCCTTAAGGAGCTTGCTTAAGGTGTCCTTACGATATTCGGCGGTGTCTTTGGGTTCTCCGAACATCTCCGGCGAATAAAAGGCGAAATCCTTGATTTTTGCAGCCAGCTTTGAGCCGGGGGCATCGGCCGGAAGGTCCTTGCCTTCTTCCAGAACTGCCAGTCCGGCGAACATGTCCTTGAACATGCGGGAAGCAGCGCCTGAGGCGGGCACGAACTTGCTCTTGCCTTTGATATCGGCCTTCTTGTAATACTCTACGGCCATTTTTACTTCGTTCTTGTCTAGAACCTTGATGCCGCGGAGAGGGGTTGCCGGGCCCACGATCTTCATCCAGGGGAAGCCATTCTTGAAATGATCAATTTGCTCCTCCACCTGCTGGATTGTGGCGCCGCGATCGGCAATTTGTTGGATGTCTTTCTGGTTAAACATAGCGTTATGTGGTTTATCAAAATAAAATTCCCTGCGGTAATTGTATTCGCTGCGCAGTTTCTCGAAGTTGGAGGGGGCGCTGCGGAAAAGGAAATCGTCCGTGAAGATGGGATAGTTGTATTGCAGCACGGCGGCAATCTGGCTCTGAGATTTGTCGCCCAGGTCAATGGCCACCGGCTTAAGATTTTCGTCCTCCAATGTGGGGTGGAAATTGTAAAGGGGCTCTATGCCAAAATGTCTTGCAACCGCCTGCACGGCCATTGCGGTGCCGTTTTGCTTGCCTTGATAAGAGTAGCCGGCAATGTGAGGGGTGGCTACGTCGCAGGCCTCTATTAGTATGGGATTGGGGGTTGGCTCGTTGCACCAGGTATCCAGAATAAGGGCACCAAGTTTGGGTCGGGACCTAAGGAGCGCAGTTTCATCCACCACTTCTCCCCTGGATGCGTTTATGAAAATGGCGCCGGGACGCATTTTCTCGAAAAAGGCGTCGTTGGCCATTTCGCGGGTTGTATCGTCCAGAGGGACGTGCAAAGTGACGATGTTGCTATTTGTTAGCAGTTCGTCCAGGCTCACGAAACCATCCGGCCCTTCGGCCTTTGCGCGCGGAGGGTCGTTCAGCAAAACTTTGAAGCCAAGGCTCCGGGCCATCTGCTCCACCTTTTTACCAACGTTGCCGACGCCGATAATGCCGATTACAGCATCGTCCAACTTGATTGCTCTTCTGGAAGCCACTCCGTACAGCGCCGAGAATACATAATCGGCCACTCCCCCGGCATTGCAGCCTTCCGCATTCTGGACTTCGATGCCGTTTTCCTTGCACCATGCCAGGTCTATATGATCCGTGCCGATGGTAGCGCTGGCAATCATTTGTACCTTCGTGCCCTCCAGCATTTCCTGATTGCATTTGGTGCGCGTGCGTATGATAAGAGCATCGGCATCCATAAGTACCTGACGGTCAATGTCCTTGGCGTCCAGATACAAGACCTGGGCGTAGGGCTCCATCACTCCTTTAAGGAAGGGAATATTGGTGTCTGCGACTATTTTCATCTCTATCATACAAATATAGTCAATTTATTGGGAATTGTGTAGCGGTCAATTGGAATTTGAAAAATTTTCGCTCAAACTTTTGCATTTTCAAAAAAAGTCCTTACCTTTGCAATCCAAACGGGAAAAACACGGGGTATTAGCTCAGTTGGTAGAGCGTTTGAATGGCATTCAAAAGGTCAGGAGTTCGATTCTCCTATGCTCCACAACTTTCGGCCTTCCAGCTATCTGGAAGGCCGTTTTTAGTAAAATTACCCCACGTTTTACCCCACTTTCAGTTTTAGGGTGTTCAGCTTTTGCATTTCGCGTGCTTTTACGGCGTCTACCACGTCTATGTAGGGTTTCATGGACTGGTAGTCGGAGTGGCCGGTCCATTTCATAACGACATCGGCCGGAATGCCTAGGGAGAGGCATTGCGTGACGAAGGTGCGTCTTGCGGCATGCGTTCCTATCAGTTCCCACTTCTCATACACTGCATCGATGCGCTCGTTTCCAAGATAATTGGTAATGTGGACTGGATCGTTGATCCGGGCCATTCTGCAGATAGTTTTCAAATACATGTTCATACGCTGGTTCACCGGGACGGGCAGTGCCTTGAATCCGGGGATGTCGGAGCCGGTATATTTCTTAAGGATGGCCGATGTTGTATCGTTGAATTCAACGCGTAAGTTGTCGGCCGTTTTACGTGTGGTGAACTCAATATGGTCTTCCTTGACATCGCCGGTAGTAAGATAAAATGCGTCAGACCAGCGAAGACCGGAGTAGCACATGAACAGGAAACAGTCTCGAGTGACCTCCAGATGCTTTTGGCAGGGGGCAAACTTAAGCAGGGCCAACGACTGCATTTCTTCATGTGTAAGAAAAATAATCTTCCTTGGTGTCTTCTTCAATTTGGGGTAAAAGAGCCTGAAAGCCATATTGGTATTATGTCCATAGTCAGCGGCCCAGCCAAGGAATTGCCTAAGAGAAGTAAGTTTCTTTGCAATGGACGTGTTTAGGATGCCGATATTAGCCGAATAGCCTCTGCGCTTTCTGGGAACTCTGAGCTTTTTCTTCTCCCTCAGGAACGTGACGAAATCCGTAAGACCTTCCTCGGTAAGATCGGCAAACTCCAGCTTGGGATTAAAAGCCTTAAGGTCGTTTTTCAAGGCCGAGAATTTATCGTACGAAGCCTTGGTCCAGGCATTTTTAATGCCGATTACCTTAACAAAAAGCTCCATCGCCTCAAAGAGTCCAAGTTCAGTTTTAAGCTTGGCCAATTTCTTCTTAAGCATATCGCTGGGACTGTCCCCTGCCAGTTCCTTAAACCTCTTTATCAACTCTTTAACTGTAGGAACTTCACCTATCACTTCAAAATACTTAAAACTATCTTCTATCAGGCCGTGGTACCTGAGCAACTCGGCATTTATGGCATTCCATTTCGCTCCTTTGCAACCTATTGAACCTTCCCTAACCATATTCCGGGACGGATCCCAATCGGCCGTTGACAAAAGATTGTATCCAGGTACAAAATCATGCCTCTGTCCGTAATAACTGACGCGTATTCTAATCTGATAATACTTTCCCAGATAGGGTCTAAGCCTGTAATTCACAATGTGTCTGATATCCATATTTTAACTGTTAAAAATTTACCCCAAAGTTACCCCAAAAGAATAAGCGGCCCAAAAGCCGTGGGTGGAAGTTCTTGACACATAGCATTTTAAGCAAAATCCCCTAGGCAGGAACGCCCGGGGAAAAACAGTTAATCAGATGAACGTGAGGTGGTTACGCCCACGGTCAAGAATAGATTACGGCGGCGAAATACTCTTCCACAACCCCGCCGAAAAAGAACAGGGTGAGCATGTTGAAGAAGAGGGTTATCACGATGACAAAGATAGGGATAATCCTAAGGATTATAAGCCGGGCGGGCGCTTGCGCCCTGTCCGATGCGCTGACGGGAAGTTGGTCGGAGCGGGAAAAATGACTAAATTAGCGGCAGAGAAATCTAAATTTGCGCATGAATACAAAACAAAAAATGCAAGTTACCCTGATTATTCTGTTCGCAATCCTCCTTGTTTTCTGGATTGTATTTCCCGGCAATATTTACGCAAGGATTCTTGGGGTGATATCCAGCGCTCTGTTAATACTCAGCATGGCTCTTTCCTATCGGGCTGAAGAGAGAAACAAAAAGAAATAATCATAAGTTTGTCGGTGAGGTTTCAGCATACAAACAGACCGGGATTCTGGTTCGGCTTTATAGACTTTTGTACGGCCGGGCTGTTTTTCCTTTTCTACATGCCGCTGGGAGGGCTGCAGGATGAGCTGGACGCTATTCTTGGCCGGAGGACGCAGCGGTATTGGGTGGCGTATCTGCTGGGGATCCCGACGTTATTCATCTATACACTGGTTTGGATGGCCAATATTGCTGAAGAACTTAAGGCAAAGGCCATTGATTTAGGCATCGAGGGGCCGCACACTTCCTGGTGGCATATGTTCGGCTGGAATACCTTTGGAGTTCTTCTGATGGGCCCTGCAGTTGCCACTTGGCGGTTTTTCGATACACTGAATAAGATTGAGCGGAAGCTGAACCATGAAAATTGAGGAGGCCATGGTGTACCTGCTGGCGACAAGCCAGCACGGGATGAAGACCGAGCAAATCGCAAGGGAGCTGGAACTGCGCGGCCTGGTGCCGAGGCGTCCCGGGAGACCGCCCCTCGAGGGAAAGATCGTTGCGGCGATCGTGTTTCAGCACCCGGAGGTGTTCTGCTTCAATGAAGGGCGCGTGCGGCTCCTCATGTAGGCAACGATTGCTGTCCTTTTTCGTTTAAAATGCGTATGTTAGTGCCATGTTTACGCTATCCTCGCCTTTATCGTTCTCGCAGCGCTGTTCCTGATTTTCAGGGACGACCACGACCCGTCCTATAACAAGGACGAAAAGAGGCCTCGGCAGAAACGTCCCGGAAAGAAGGCGCCCTCCCCTGCGGCCGAACTGCCCTACATACAGTTCAGCATGAAAATCCCGAAGGAAGAGTACAGGCTCCTTTCCTCGTATGTCTTCTGGAGGAACCTCACCAAGGGCGAGTGCTCAAGGTCAGAGCTCCTGCTTCGTGCGGGCATGGAGGTCATCCGGAAGGACAGGGAGTTCCGGGAATTCCTCAAACAGAACCCCGAGATACCGGGGTAACTAGCGAAAAGATTCGTATCTTTGGGCATGCAAACAGCCATCATCATAGGAGCGACATCCGGTATCGGCCGGGAGCTTGCCGTCCGCCTGGCCGAGGCCGGTTGGACGGTCGGGGTGGCCGGAAGGCGGGAAGAACGTCTCTCCAGCCTCGCCGCCCGTTTCCCGGAAGGCGTAATCCGGACACAGATCCTGGACATCACCACACCCGAGGCAACGGACGCGCTGGATGCCCTTCTTCTAAAGACAGGGGCTCCGGATCTGTTCCTTCATGTATCCGGCATCGGGAAGCAGAATCCCCAAATAGACGAAGCCGTGGAGATGCAGATCATCGAGACCAACTGCTCCGGGATGGTCCGCATGGTCTCCCATTTTGTGAATTACGTGAAGAGGAGCCCCGTCTATCACGAAGGACACACGGCGCAGATTGCCGTCGTCACGTCCGTGGCCGGAACGGCAGGCCTCGGTATCTCAGCCGCCTACTCGGCCTCCAAGAAGATGCAGAGCACCTATATCTCCGCCCTCTCGCAGCTCTCCCGGATGGAGGGCATTCCCGTCCGGTTCACGGACATCCGTCCAGGCTTTGTCGCGACGGAGATCCTGGGAGCGGAGCACCACTATCCTTTCATCATGCCTGTGGAGAAGGCCGCCGATTGCATCTTGAAGGGGCTGCGAAGGAAGCGCCGGGTCATCACCTTCGACTGGAAGTTCCGCCTCGTGGTGGGCCTTTGGCACCTCATTCCAAGGGGCCTATGGGAGCGCATGACTTTCATCAAGACACAATAGCACACTGAAAGAAGAGCTATGACAATACAGGAATTCAGAAAGTACATGGCATCGGGCCAGCCGGTCGTCGGCGGCTCGGATGTCCACATGATGTTTCATCAACTGTCCCAGGAGGCGCTGAGGATAACGGCCGAGATCAACGGCAAGTACCATACGCCCGAGGAGCTTCATACGCTACTGGAGGAGCTCTGGGGGCGCGAGGTGCCCGCGTCGGTCGGCCTGTTTCCTCCTTTCCACACCGACTGCGGCAAGAATACCCTTGTCGGGGAACGCGTGTTCATCAATATGGGCTGCAAGTTCAAGGACCAGGGAGGCATCACCATCGACGAGGGTGCGCTCATCGGCCACAACGTCGTGCTTGCCACCATCAACCACGACCTGGACCCGGCCAAACGCCAGAGCATGAGCTATGCACCCATCCATATCGGAAAGAACGTCTGGATTGGAGCCAATGCCACTATTATTGCAGGTG
>JAGCWB010000167.1 GCA_017962065.1 Bacteroidales bacterium | reverse complement strand
TATCAGATTCTTAACGACAACGGCTACCCCGTAATTACCATAGACTACAGGCTTGGGATGAAGGACTACAAAGTTGGCAAAGGCCTGTCCGGGACCCTCAAGGCCAGCAACCGGTTCCATCTGTCGCAGCAGGTTGGCGTGGAAGACGTCTTCAGCGCAGTTTCTTTTTTGGCCGAAAACAAGGATTCACTAGGAATCGACCCTTCGAACCTTGTACTTTCAGGCTGCTCGGCCGGGGCCATCATTTCCCTTGCTTGCGCATACGACATAGCGCGAGGCCGCACCCAGGGACTTCCGGAAGGATTTAATTTCAAAGGAGTTATGTCCTTTGCCGGCGCCATTATCAGCACAAGCGGTGCACCGAAGTTTGACGCCCTCCCCTGCCCGGTCCTGCTGCTTCACGGCACGGCCGACAAAGCAGTTGCCTACAACAGCCTGGCCTTCATGGGCAAAGGTCTCTGGGGCAGCAACTACCTGTCCCGCAAATGGGACCAGAAAGGTTTTGACAACTACTGCATCTACCGTTTCACCGGCATAGGCCACGATGTTGCAGTGTACATGGAGAACCTTTGGGAAGTAGAAAAAGAATTCCTTGAGAAAAACGTCATCCTGGGCGCTCCCCGCCACGTCGATGCCATTGTTGATGACCCTTCCCTCCCCCGCCGGCTTGACGTTTCAGTGAACGATATCTACAAGAACTAGCCCGTTATCGCGTGCTAGTTCAGTAGAAATTTTGGTCAAGGTCGGCTTTGTCACCGACCTTGACCGCTTAGAACATTAAATTGACAACAGAACATCGTTCAGGAGCCCACCGGCCGTTTGGCGGGTGCCGGCTCCTGCTCCTTGTATAAGCATGGGGGACGGATAGTCGCCGGTGGTGATGAGGATGGCGTTGTCGGTGCCGCGAAGGCCGAACAGAGGACTCTCCGGTCCCACTTCCTGAAGGCCTACCACGGCGTGGCCGGCGGCATCTACCGAGGCTACGTAGCGAAGCTTGCGGCCTGCGGCGGAAGCGGCGGCGTAGCGGGCGGCTATATCGGCCGGAATTGGCTCTAGGGTAACCTGTGATTCTTCTAACGGAATGCCCGCCTGACGGCTTAGGATGAGGATTTTTCTGAGCACGTCCTTGCCGGAAAGGTCAATGTTGGGGTCTGGCTCGGTGTAGCCTTTAATACGTGCCTGTTCTACCAGGGCATCCCAGCCCTCACCTTTATAATTGTCCAGCAAATAGTTGAGGGTTCCGGAAAGGACTGCGTCCATACGCACAAGCGTGTCGCCGCTCTGGACCACGCGATCCAAAGTTACCAGCACCGGAAGGGCGGCGCCGGCGGTAGTTTCGTAGCGCAGGGACACGCCTGCTTTGTGAGCTTCCAGTTGCAGGTTCTTGAACTGGGCGTAAGTGCCGGAGAATGGTATCTTGTTGCAGGCAACCACACTGTAACCACTGTGGAAAAGGTCCGGATAACGGAAGCCAAGTTCCTCGTTAGCCGTGCAGTCAATGAAGAGTGAATTCTCAAGTGACAAGCCGCATAGGGCATCAATAAAAGACCCGGTGGAACCATTTTCCAGCAGCTCTCCAGCATGCTGTAAATCAATACCTTCCGTGTTGATAATGAAACGTTTGCTTCTGGCAAGGCCGCAAACGCGGAGTTCTTTGCCGGAACGCTTGGCAATGGCGGCAGCATTGTCCCGCAGCATTTCCACCAAAGCTTTACCTACTCGGCCGTAACCTGCTATGAACAAGGGAATTACCTGGTCCGTATATTTGTCAAAAAACTCGTGATGAATGGCGCGTATGGCTTCATCGGCCCTCTCGGAAGGCACAATTACGGAGATATTCCTTTCCGAGGAACCCTGGGCCGTAGCACGTACAGGAATGCTGTGACGGCCCAGCGCCGCCAGCATCTGGCCCGTGGCACCGCTGTGGCCAAGCATATCGTCACCAATTACGCACACTATCGAAAAACCCTTCTCCACCTTGAGCGGATTCAGTTTCCCGAGGGAAATCTCGTATGCGAAGCAGGAGTCGGCGGCACGGCGGGCTTTCTCGGCATCGGCGGCCGATATGGCAATGCACATCGAGTGGACGGAAGATGCCTGGGTGATAAGGATGATATTGATTCCTGCGCGTGAAAGGGCGTCGAATAGACGGGAGCTGAAACCGGGAACACCAACCATCCCGCTACCTTCCAGCGAGATAAGGGCAATGCCCTCGGAGTGTGCAATTCCAATGACTCCTCCCTTTGACCGCGGCGGATTCTTCTCCACCAGAGTGCCCGGCTCATCGGGGTGGAAAGTATCTTTAACATAAATGGGAATCCCCTCAGCCACAACAGGTTGGATGGTCGGTGGATAAATCACCTTTGCCCCAAAGTGAGACAGTTCCTGCGCAGCGCGATAAGAAATATTAGGTATGGGCCGGGCCGATGGAACAACCTTGGGATGTGCGGTCATTATGCCGGGGACATCGGTCCAGATTTCTACGCGGCGGGCATGGATGCCAACGGCAAACAGCGATGCAGTGTAGTCGGAACCTCCTCGGCCCAGGGTGGTTGTGCGCTCGTCCTGATCCCTGGCGATAAAACCTGGAGCTATGAAAAGTTCTGCCCTGGTATGCTGTTCAACCGCTTCACGAATGCGGCGGTAAGTTTCGGCACTGTCAACCACGCCGTCACGAACCTTGATCAGTTCGCGGGAATCCAGCCATCGGCATGCAATGCCCTGGGAAAGAAAAGCGTCGGTGAGAATGCGGGTGGAGAATAGTTCGCCAAAGCATTCCACCGCGCAGAGGCTGGTAGGAGAAAGCTCGCCAAGGAGGAACACGCCCTGAAGTATACTGGAAAGCTGTGCAAACAACTTATCTACAGCCGTTTGCGTCTTTAAACGATAACCCTCCGGAAGGAGTGTCTCGATTATCTTGCGATGCTTTTCCTGCCAAAACTCCAGGCGCTTAAGGTATGCTTCATCGCGCGCGGCGGCCAGCCGGCCCATCTCGATGAGCCCGTCGGTGCATCCGCTTATGGCGGAACTCACAACTATGGTCCTATCGGCCTCAAGGGCTTTTTCCACTACCTTTATGGTCTGAAGCATGGCTTCAGCGTTGGCGACGGAAGTGCCGCCGAATTTCAACACTTGCATAAGCGATTATTCTGAGGCCATTATTATGGCCGATAATTTTGCGATTTCAAGCAGGAAACCATCGTGGCCGAAGTCTGAACTGATTTCCACGTACCTGGCACCAGGGATAGCAGCGGCCCACTGGCGGCTTTCCTGCGGAGGAAAAATCTGGTCGGTATCCACAGCCACAACTGTGCTCTGTGCTTTTATTCGTTTGAGCGCCTTTTGCACTCCGCCGCGTCCACGGCCAACATTATGGCTGTCCAGTGCGTTGCAAAGGCAGAAATAAGAGTATGCATCAAAGCCGCGTCGCACTAGTTTTTCGCCCTGATAACGCTCGTAGGAGGCAACCCTGCCTGCAAATAGCGTATCCGGATCCTGCTCTGCCTGGGTAAGTCCGTAGCCTTTAAAGCAGCGGTAACTTATCAGCGCCTGGGCACGGGCGCATTTGAGTCCTGCGGCACCACCCTGAAGGCTGGCGGCTTCGCGGAAACTGGGATCGGCCTCCAGGGCCATGCGCTGAGCTTCTACCGTTGCGCCAAGGAAAGGTGAAATGCGCGGAGCCGTGCAAAGGAAAAGGCAGCGTTTAAAAACGTCAGGCTCCATAATGGCCCATTCAATGGCGTGAAAGCCACCGTTAGACGCGCCTAAAAGCATGTCTATCTTGTTTATTCCCAGATATTTGCGAACTGCTATAAATGAGTTTACGGTATCACGTATGGTAACATCCGGAAAACTTAGTAACCAGGGCTTTCCTGTAGCGGGATTCTTCTGTGCCGGGCCCTCAGAGCCGTAAGCGCTTCCCAGCATGTTCACGCATACAATGCAATCCTTCTCCGTATCAATTGTTTTGCCTGCACCCACCATTTCCGGCCACCAGTCTTCCGGGTCGCTGTTGGCGGTGAGTGCATGACAGATCCATATTACCCTTCCGCCCTTCACTCCTGAAGTATGGAACACTATGCGGGCGTTTTCCAAGCGTACGCCGCATTCAAGTTCCAGAGTGGTTATGAGTTCCTGCCTAATCATTTCTTAGCTTCGTTCAGCGCCTGCTCAAGATCGGCAATAATGTCTTCAGGGTCTTCCAGTCCTACGCTGAAGCGGATAAGGTCGGGGGCTATTCCAGCAGCCTTAAGTTGCTCGTCGGAGAGTTGCCGATGGGTATGCGAAGCCGGGTGAAGCACGCAGGTATGTCAGTAGGCAACGTGAGTTTCGATGGTGGTGAGCTTGAGGGCATCAAGGAAACGGTTGTCAAAGGCCCTGCCGCCTTTAAGGCCGAAGCAAAGCACGCCGCTGCAGCCTTCCGGAAGGTATTTTGCCGCAAGGGAATGGCTGGCATCGCCTTCCAGGCCGGGATACTGCACCCAGGCAACTTCGGGGCGGGCTTTGAGCCACTGGGCAACTTTGAGTGCGCTCTGACTGTGACGCCTGATTCTCAGATGCAAGGTTTGCAGACCCAGATGAAGGTAAAACGCATTCTGCGGACTCTGAGTGCTGCCAAGGTCGCGCATCAGGTGTGTTGTAGCCTTTACTAAATATGCAGCCTTGCCGAATTTCTTTGTGTAGGTAAGTCCGTGATAGGATTCATCTGGGGTTGTGAGGCCGGGGAAACGTTCCGGGTATTTGTCCCAGGGGAAGTTGCCGCTGTCTACCAGGGCACCACCTACACTCACTCCGTGACCGTCAATGTATTTGGTTGTGGAGTGTGTGACAATATCGGCCCCCCATTCAAAAGGACGGCACAGCACAGGCGTTGCAAAAGTGTTGTCCACCACCAGTGGGAGGCCGTTTTTGTGGGCCACGGCCGCCCAGCGCTCAATATCAAATACTTCCACGCCGGGGTTGGACAGGGTTTCGCCAAAGATTAGCTTGGTGTTGGGCCTTATTGCAGCTTCTATTTCCTGGTCTGTTGCATCGGCCTTTAGGAAGGTGATGTCAATTCCGAACTTGGGAAGCGTAACGCCAAGAAGGTTGAACGTTCCACCATAGATATTATTGGCGGCAATGATATGGTCGCCTACACCGGCGATGTTAATGACGGCAAAAAGGTTGGCCGCCTGGCCGGATGATGTAAGAATGGCCCCTACGCCCCCTTCCAGATCATTAATCTGCGCCGCAGTAACGTCCACTGTCGGGTTCTGCAGGCGGGTGTAGAAGTATCCGGACTCTTCCAGGTCAAAAAGTTTACCCATCTGGTCCGATGTCTCATATTTGAAAGTTGTGCTCTGGATAATGGGAACCTGTCTGGGATCTCCTTTTCCGGGATTGTACCCGGCATGCACGCAGCGTGTGTCAATCTTAGCCATAATTCTGTTCTTTTACGGCACAAAGTTACGCTGCGTGGAAAAACAATACAATAGTTTGTAGAATTTTGGAAAATATTACTATTTTTGTTGGTAAATAAAGAAAATATAGAAAAATATCCAGGCCGATAAAGGCCTTTACAGAAAAATATTCTTATGAGCGAAATTGTACTTGACAGCGTGGACATTCAAATCCTGCGCGCGCTTCAGGAAAACGCCCGGCTTACCACCAAGGAACTTGCCGCGCGCGTAAACCTTTCCACCACTCCCGTCTTCGAGCGTCTCAAACGCCTGGAAAAGAATGGTTTCATCAAAAAATATGTTGCGGTGCTGGATGCCGGCAAACTGGGCCGCGGCTTCACGGTCTTCTGCTCGGTAAAGCTAAAGCAAATGAGCCGCACTGTGGCCCGGGACTTCATCTCGGTGATAAAAGATATTCCCCAGGTTGCCGAATGTTACAACATCTCTGGGGAATACGACTATTTGCTAAAAATTCAGGCTCCGGACATGACCTACTACAACGAGTTCATTATCAACGTCCTGGGAAACATCGACGCCATTGGCTCCATCCTCTCCTCCTTCGTAATGGCCGAAATCAAGAACACCCACGCGTTGTACCTATAGCGTACTCATGCGCTCCAGGGCTACTTCCACGAGTTTGCGCACGGCGGGTTTGTAGTCCGGATTGGAGCTTTGCAGGTAGCGGTTTGCGATGATGCAGCAGACGGTGGCGGCGTTGTGGCCCAGGTGGGCGGCAAGACCGGCCAGCGGAGCGCTTTCCATCTCGAAGTTGGTGATGCGGTAGTCTTCACCGGAATCTGTGAAGCGGAAGCTCTCGATGTCTTCCAGCATATTGGGCATGGCCAGCGGAAGGCGCACGATACGTCCCTGAGGGCCATAGAAGCCACAAGCCGAAATGGTTACGCCCTTAACGGTAACGTCCCTGAAAAGGTCAATAATCTTGGGTGAGGCCTTAACAAAGTAAGGGGAAGGAAGAACGGGTAACCAGTTCGTATGCTTCTTGAAAGCTTCTTCCACGGCGGGAATGGTTACCTTTTCACGGTTGGCATACCAGTTCATAACACCGTCAAATCCCACGCTCATGTGAGCGAGAACAAAGCTTCCCAGAGGAATATCGGCATGCAGGGCGCCGGATGTTCCAATTCGCAGAATATTCAAAGCCTTGTGCTCCGGTTTTAGCTCTCTGGTATTGAAATCCACGTTGGCAAGAGCATCCAGCTCGGTCATCACAATATCAATATTGTCCGGGCCGATGCCGTGGGAAATGACCGTTATACGCTTGCCATTGTATTTTCCGGTTACGGACACGAATTCGCGCGAAGCGATGTTGCATTCGATATCGGTAAGATACTGGGATATCATTACAACGCGGGCAGGGTCTCCAACCATTATGACATTATCGGCCAGCTGTTCCGGTCTAAGATGGATGTGAAATACGGAGCCGTCTCCATTGATGATAAGTTCAGATTCAGGGATTCTCATAGTGCATGTGGTTTGTAGATAACAAATATAGATAATATGGGAGAAAAAAGCAAATATCGATTAACTTTGTAGTCGATAAGAATATTTGCCGATGAACACCATCTGGATAGTATTGCCGATTCTGACGATTTTGATGTTTGACCTGGGCCTTACGCTTAAGCCCAAGGACTTTTACCTTGTAGTCACCCATCCCAAGGCATTCTTCGTGGCACTTACCGGGCAAATCGTCCTGCTGCCCATTATAGCCTTGGCTATCGGCCACCTGTTCCATCTGCCTCCGGTATTTTTTATCGGCCTTATGCTCATTGCCTGCTGACCGGGCGGAAGTTCGTCAAATATCTTTTCCAAGCTTGCAGGCGGCGACGTTGCGCTTTCCGTCACGCTCACAGCCATCAGCAGCCTCATTACTCTGGTCACCCTTCCGCTAATCATGGGATGGATATCCGCATCGGCCGGAGCACAGGTGGGAATTACCCTGCCCGTGGGCAATCTTCTTAAGCAGAACCTGCTTCTGATGCTGCTGCCGGTGGTGATCGGCATAGTGATTAACTGGCTGTGGCCCAATGCTGCACTTAGCATCGACAAAGTGCTTTCTAAGGCCGCCTTCCCTGCCCTGATGCTGCTGGTGACCATATTTTTCATCCAGCACTACAAGACCATTTTTGCTCATATCGGCACGCTTGGCGTGTGCGTTACCCTTCTCATTCTGGTGGCCATAGGCTGCGCCGCCCTGCTTTCCCGGCTTTTGAAAAACAGTGAACGGGAGCGCCGGACCGTGATTATTGAAGTTGGCATGCAGAACGCCGCCCAGGCAATTGCCGTAGCTTCCAGCCCGCTGGTTTTCAATAACCAGGAGATGGCAATTCCAGCAATACTTTATTCACTTATGATGAACGTGGTCCTTCTGACCTACGTCGCCATTGTAAAAAAATCCAAGAAATAATGAAACGAATCCTCCTTGCCGTAGCGCTGCTTGCGCTGTTATTTATCCCCGCCAAGGCCGATGAAGGCATGTGGCTTCCCGCACTTATCTCCCAGAGAATCGAAGACATGCAGGCTAAAGGCTTCAAGCTTAGCTCCGAAGACATTTACAGCGTCAATCAGGCCAGCCTAAAGGATGCAGTGGTGCTTTTTGGCAGCGGCTGCACCGGCGAACTGGTGAGCGACGAAGGTCTGCTGCTTACCAACCACCACTGCGGATACAGCTATATCCAGAAGCATTCATCCGTGGAGCACGACTACCTTAAAGACGGCTTCTGGGCCTTGAACAGGGCACAGGAACTCCCCAACCCCGGACTTACCGTACGCTTCCTCGAGCGAATGGAAGATGTCACCTCAGCTGTTCTCAAGGGATACAAGCCGGCCAAGATGAACGAACAGCAGCGTGAAGCACTGGTGAAAAAGAATTCGGAAAAACTTATCGAAGCCGCAGTGAAGGAAGGAAATGGCTTGAAGGCCAGCGTAGAAGCGCTGTACTACGGCAACCAGTATTTCCTTTTCGTCTTCCGCGAGTACCGTGATGTCCGTCTGGTGGGCGCTCCGCCTTCCTCAATCGGCAAGTTCGGCGGCGAAACCGACAACTGGATGTGGCCCCGCCATACCGGCGATTTTTCCATCTTCCGCATCTACGCCGGGGCCGATAATATGCCGGCCGATTATAGCACGGACAACGTTCCTTATCGGCCTAAAAAGTCCCTCAAAATATCACGCTCTGGCGCACAGGAAGGCGATTTTACCTTTGTCTATGGCTGCCCCGGAAGCACGCAGGAATATGTACATTCTGAGCTGGTACGCTTTGTCCAGGACGTTTCCGATCCTGAAAAAATTGCCTTACGCACCACCAGGCTGCAGATTATGAAAAAGTATATGGATCAGAGTCAGGCCGTGCGCATCCAGTACTCGTCCAAATATGCAGGCGTTGCAAACGCATGGAAAAAGTGGCAGGGAGAGGAAAAAGGCCTTCGCAAGAATAAGGTGGTTGCTGCCAAACAGGAGTACGAACAGCACTTCGAAGAGTGGGCTCTTGGAGGCCGATATGAAGGCATCACCGGCCGGCTTTACAACCTGTACGCAGCCAGAAACCCTATTTACAGAGCCTACGAATACTACAACGAAACTGTGCTTGCCGTGGAGAAGATACGCATGGCTTCCGGCCGGAACGTGGATCCCAAAGACTACTACCAACCCATTGACGAAGAAACGTTCGTGGCAATGATGGAGGCCTTTGACAAAGGCGTGGAAGACATTTACAAGCCGGAATACTTTATCTCGCAGCGTGCTTTGTACTCTGATATGACCGAGTGGAAGGATGCGGTTTTTGCCGATGAAAGCCAAGCCAAGGATCTTGCCGAAGCGCTTTACGGATACTACTTCAACGTACTTGTTCCGCAAGTTCGGGAATTAAGCAATGCCATAACTCTTACTTACCGCGACTATATGCAGGGGCTGATGGAGTTTGAACCGTCCCGTGACTTTTTCCCTGACGCAAACCTGACTCTCAGGGTTGCCTACGGCCACGTGCAGGGCTACTCCCCCGCCGATGCAATTTACTACCAGCCCGTTTCCACCCTTAAGGGAATCATAGAAAAGGACAATCCGGAAATCTTTGACTATAACATTCCACAAACCCTGCGCGACATCTATGCCCGAGGCGGCTATGAGAACCAGCCCGTGTGCTTCCTTGCCACCAACCACACCACCGGCGGCAACTCCGGTTCCCCCATCCTCAACGCCAACGGCAACCTGATCGGCATAAACTTCGACCGCGTATGGGAAGGCACCATGAGTGACCTATTCTTCGATCCTCAACTATGCCGCAATATCTCCTTGGACGTGCGCTACATCCTCTTTATCATTAAAGAAATAGGCCACGCCAACTATCTGCTGGACGAAATGCAGGTTGCCGATTAGTTTTACAGCCGGAAATCCTCGATTTCCTTT
>JAGCWB010000166.1 GCA_017962065.1 Bacteroidales bacterium | reverse complement strand
CTTTGCATCTACACGGATCTTCTCAATGTCGAAGTTCTCTGTAATAATCGGTGGAAATACCGTCTCCAATAATGTCTTTGTTACCATAGTACCACAAAGGTACTACGAATAACTTTTACAACCTACTTTTGACATTGACCCAAACATATTAGGAGAATTGGCAGATTGTGGTTAACTTCACTACATCTTTAGAATACACTAAGGCTTATGAAACTTGACAAAAAACAGAAAAGGGTCCTAAAGGCAGTTGCGAGTTCCAGCCTTGGCTTTATTATTGGGTATCCACTGATTATGTGGATTGGCGGGAAGTTGGATTCATGGACAGATGCTCTCTTATGGTTGGGCGTCGGTCTTTGTGTTGCTATTGTAATGGGCGTTTTCTATGTTCTCGGTTCAAAGATTCCAAAGAAAGATGAATAAGAGACAAAAAATGCAAGTTGCCCTGATTGTTCTCTGGGCTATCCTCCTCATATTCTGGCTAATTTTCCAAGGTAATATCTACTCTCGGATTCTTGGCGTGATATCTAGTGCCCTTGGAATACTCAGCATGGTCCTTTCTTACCGGGCCGAAGAAAAGAATAAGAAGAAATGACACTCCCAGAAGCCATAGTGTACCTCCTTGCTTCATCCAACCACGGCATGAAGACAGACCAGATTGCACGCCTGGTTAACGAGAAGGGTTTGTATCAGCATTGGGATGGAAAGCCGGTGGATGGGAAACAGATTTATGCTTGTGTTATGGCCCACCCTGAAACCTTCGTAAAATCTGAGGGCTTGATACGGCTGATGATATAAGCGAATCTAAGTACATATTTTTCTACTCTGTCCCACGGATGCTTGAAAAATCTTTCTTATTTTTGCACAAAATAATTGTACGATGGAAGCAAAAATCGTTGACCTTCAAGAATGGGTATCTTTTGGCGGAGGAGGTTTCGGGGAATCCTACTACAACAAGACAGACGACTCCGTAATCCTTAAGTTGAATAAACCCGGCATTTCTGCCAGCAAGGCGGAGGAGGAGTTTCTACGCTCCAAGGCAGTCTTTCAAATGGGGATTCCATCGGCCGAACCTTATGAGTTTGTAACGGACGGGCAGCGTTACGGCATGACTGTCCAGCGGATTCAAGGCAAGGAGTCGTTCGGAAGGATTATTGCCGACCATCCCGAACGGCTGGAGGAACTGGCCGGCGTTACGGCAGAATATGCCAAGGCGCTTCACTCCATTCCATGCAATACGGAATCTTTTGACAATCTTGCCTTGCGTACCCGGGAAATGATTATGGAGAACAAGGTGATTCCGGACAATGTCAAGGCAAGGCTGGCAGGCTATCTTGACGAATTGGAGCCTGCAACCACCTGCCTGCACGGAGACCTTAATCCCTGCAATATCATTACCGCACAGGGCAAGGTGTACTGGATAGATTTGGGCGATTTCGGCTATGGAGACCCCTTGCTGGATTTTAACATCCTCTCCCACATGAGCGGGTACGGTCCCAATCCTATGCTCAAGCACCTGTTCCACATGGACAGAAAGATGCTTACGCATTTTTATCAGTCTATGGGAAGGCAGTATTTCGGCCCCGTCTGGGATACGCCGGAGCATAGGGAGAAGATGCATCGCATCGATCAGATTATGGCAGGAAAGGCCATCTGTATGTGGCCCCAGTCCTACCATGTCAATCTGCCTTACCTTCAGGGAAAGAAACTCCTGACCGCCATCAACCTCTTTATCGGAGACCGGATGTAAACCGCCGCCTCGATATACGGTCCTCGGCGGCTACAGCTCGACAGAGCTACGCCGGGCTCTGTGGAAAGGGCCGCTCCGCTCTGAACAAGGAGAAACGCTATTTCAATATGTCCTATGAGCAGATCAAGGCTTGGATGGGCGATTACGAACTCTGGGATTAATTGATTATCTTCGCAATATGAGACTCATCACTATGCTTTTACAATCTATCGTCATTTTCTTCTCCCACGCGGGAGACAACTACAGTGTGGGCAATATCGAAGTAGGCAACACCAAAATCGTGGCCGATTACATCTCTGAGATTACCGGCGCCGATCAATACGAGATCGTCACCCATAAGTACGACGGAATGGCCTACACGCCGCTTATCAACCTTGCAAAGGAAGAGGCCAATAAGGGTGAATTGCCGCCTTACGAGGGTGAGGCACCAGACCTTTCCAAGTACGACACCGTCTTCATTGGCGGCCCCATCTGGTGGGGGACCTATCCGCAGGTGATGTTCACCCTGTTCCGTGACATCAACCTGGACGGAAAGACCGTCATTCCTTTCACCACCCACGAAGGCAGCGGACTCGCCTCCACCGTCCAGGACGTAAAAAAGGCATTTCCGAAGGCCGATGTCAAACCGGGTTTCGCCATCTACGGTCACGAAGTCCGCACAGGCCGTGCCAAAGTGGAGAAATGGCTGAAGGGATTAGGCTGGTAGAACCTCTGCTATCGGCATAATTCGTCGATAAAGCACTGTATCTGTAGCAGCCCTTCCAGAAACCGGAGGTTCGAGATTCTGAGTGTTTGGTCTACTACAAAGGAAAAATCGCAAGGTTTTTCCTTTTTTTCTTGCTTCTCCGTTTCGTAATCGGCTGATATAGAGCGAATTAACTTAAATGTATCGTTCTCGACTTCGGTTAGATTTTCGAGTTTCTCTCTGTCCCAAGTCAATCCCTCAGGGAAGACAAGATTGTGTATTTTTTGGCGATTATCAAAAGTGCCGTATGCTGGGTATCAAGAAGACAGCGAAGGCATCAGATCTCCAGAGTATGGACTGGCTATCTTGTAAACCCGCACAGGCCTGGATTGACGGACATAAAGAAAATGGATATCGGATATTATAACTAAAACTATCCCCCAGAACCTGTCCCTGAAGCCTCCAAACTCACCCTCCCTAATCCAATAGTTTTAGTTTTCAGCTCGACGCAATTTCCACAAAATCAAGCGTTAAAAAAATAACCATCCCCTGCGGCAATTATAACCGTTTCGAGGATGGTTTTCTTTTTCTGGTTCGGTGAATAAAGGGCATTAAGGTGCATCTAATCTATACCAGCACCACTACTAGGGTCAAATTTGCTATCAGCAATTACGCCCTCGGTCTGTAATTCCAACACCTCGGTTTCCGGTGCGGTGTATTTGTCTTTGTTTTCCATTGCTATCTGTTCGTTTATTGGTCTGCAAAGTTAAGTTATTCCCGGTGAAAAGCAATAGAGAATATACTTTTGCTGAAAGGGCCCGATCCGCCGATAACTTCCGCCCATATCCTTATCTGAAAGGACGGACAGACAGTACCACGGTGGTTTCTGTCTAAGAACCGCCAACATATTTATAATACCATGATAGCAGAATTATGGAATAGTTTATTCGGCACTGGTCGAAGGACGGAAGTACACCAGGAGCCCATTTTTACAGATGCCGAACCAAAGACGGACGGCACAAACGAAGCACCACAACCAACACTTTCGCTGGATGATGAAATACTCGTCTTAGCCCGGCACTATGGAGGGTTGGTAAGTGGAACCAAATTGACCGTAGACCTCAGAGAACTCCTGGATCTTCTGTACAGTAAAAGACGGAAGGCAGATGCCTTCTATGCACAGGGTAAGAAGCTCAAGGATGAATACGGGGTTGGTTCGCTGACACCGGAGATTTTGTAGCACACTATGTAAAGGGCGAAGGCTATAAAGGTAGTTATAGAATCCTGAAGCAGCATCTGGGACCTTTCATAATGGACAAGTATAAAAGACAGCGGTTATTCATTGCATACGCTGTAATTACCGGCTTCTGTCCACCAGCTCCCCAATGCCCTGCACATGATGCCCTTTTTAAGGCTGTAAAACTTTTTTTTATTGAGATTAAGGTTCACAAAGTTAGCAAATAATTCCTAATGTGGTAGAAAATGAGTATCTTCGCTACATACATGATAATGTATGGCTTGTAACCCCGATTTCGTTCAATTCATTGTGGACCAGTGCTCCGGCGCCGGCGAGATTGCCGTGAAGAAGATGATGGGAGACTATTGCATCTACTGCGATGGTGTCCTGTTCGGCCTGATTTGCGACAACAACCTGTATATAAAGCAGACGGATGCCGGTGAGGCGGTTCTGGACGAGGTTGTGCTTCGGCCGCCTTATCCCAGCGCCCGGGACCAGTTCTATATCACCAACGTAGATGACCGGGATTATCTGGAGGACATCATCCGGGCAACGCTGCCGGAGCTGATGTCTGGCAAGTCAAAGGCCAAAAGAAGCGCGGTCAGTCGCCAGGTCCCCACTTCTCTGGACGAAGCCATTGCCCCTAACATCGTATGCTCCCAGGACCTGCGGGCCTTTTTTGAGCAATACCTGGGCAAGGGATTCCGTTTCAAGGTCGAGTTCCAAAGCTGGCTGCGGGAGAACGCAGGTCTCACCTTCCGCGATGCCGTTGAAGCCTATAAATCGCTTGTAAAATGACATTCAACACCTACGGTAATAAAGAGAGGCCTGCGTGGCCATCCTGGCAGTTGTTGCAGTAGTATTAGCTAATACGTGGGCGAAGAATAACAAATAAAATCCCATTTATCGGTCAATGGTCTATTACAGAGGAATTATCTGACGGATGATTCCTCTTTTTTGTTATCTTTGCAAAAAGAAGCTTGCTGCCATGCTGGAAGAACTCTGCCGTTTCAGGGAACTCTACTGCAAGGCATACCTCGAACGGAACCTAACAGAACTTGACACTTTTAATCGTTATCTAGACCATTTTGCTTTGGCCACAAGAGTTCGCTAAATTCGGTATTATATGAAGCTCAGTCAAAACCAAATCCGTATCATCAAGTCGGAAGCAATCTCCGTTTGTACGTTCATTGTCTTCTATCCTCTGGCAATGCTCTTGTTCGGTAAACCGATGACCTGGAGCGACTTCTTCTTGTTTGCCGGGATCATGATTGTGATTGGAATCCTGCTCGGGCTTTTCCTTACAATTGGTTCAAAAGTGCCGACAAAAGAAGACCAGTGAATTCGGGGAAATGGAAGTAACCAATCTGCTTGACATACACACCCGCGAGGAGTTGTACCGATGGTACCAGGAGAATCATCACAAAGTGAATGATTTCTGGCTTCGCGTGAACCGGGCGGCGAAAGACTGTCCCGGCGTGGTGCGTTATGTCGATGCCGTGGAGGTGGCGCTGTGTTTTGGATGGATAGACAGTACCCAGAAGAAGATTGACGAGGGAAAGCCTGTCCAGCATTTCACGCCCCGCCGCAAGGGAAGCAACTGGTGTGAACGAAACCTGATCCGTTGCCGCCGCCTGGTTCAGCTAGGGGAAATGACGCCCGCCGGATTAGCGGTAGCTCCTGATTTGGATCCTTCCCTTTTTGTCTTTGAAGACTGGGTGCTCGACGCAATTAAGGCCGATGAAGGCGCTTGGGCAAATTACTTGGCTTTCCCTGAAAACTACCGCCGCATCCGGGTGGATTACATCCAGCATTACCGGCAAACTGGCCGAAAGGAAGAGGCGCAGAATGCCCTGCAGCGCTTTGTAAAGGACTGCAGCGCCGGCAAAATGCTGGCCGGCTGGGACGATTTGGGCAGACTACTTGAAATTCGCGATGTTTTATTAACTTCGCACATCCAATTATGAATTGAAATGAAAAAACTGTTTTTCGCCGCATCGCTGCTTGTTATCGTATTCGCCTGCCAGAGAGAGCCGATGGTTACCCCTTCGGCCGTAGATCCGCTTCCCTTCCCGCCGGAAGCCAACAAGGATCTTTCCGTAGATCCCGGAGACGATTTTTGGCAGTACTGCAACGGCACGTGGGACAAGAACACCCCTACCCCGGCAACCGGTGCCGTGGGGACCTTATACGAAGCCTCCCCCGCAATGGAACAGAGAGTTAGCCAAGTCATTGCCGATGATCCGTCCCTGCGTCGCTTTTTCCAGCTGAGCGATGAATTATATGCCAATTCCGACGAAGCCACGGAGTATTTCCTGGCCTTAAGGTCCACCTATCCCACACCGCAAACCAGGGAAGATGTGTTCAGGACTGTCGGCAGGCTGATTATGGACGGGATGTCTTTTGTGGGTTACTCGCTGGTCAACGACCTGAAAGACGGCAAGTTGATTGGCGTGCTTGGCACCAGCCAGGGCCCTTACAAGTATTCCTATGCCCAATTAGAGCCTTCCATGCAAGCCACCGTGCGCTTGATTGCAGAAGGGATGGATATGAATCCGGAAACCCTCTATCTCCAGGAAAGTTTTTATAACGTGCTGGAAATGCTCCAGAACGTACCCACGGAATCCCTCTTCAATGTTGCAGATAATGCATTTGTCGAATGGTCTCCTTATATCAGTGAAGAGGCCAATGAAGCCGGTAATAACTGGACGCCCGAATTAACGCGTGCCATGGCTCGCAAGCATGCCTGTTACCGGATGTCCTACGGTATTGCACAAAAATACATCACGCCGGAACTGAAGCAGTATTATCTTGACATGACCAGGCGCCTGATTGAATCATTCCGTAACAGGCTGCTTCAATTGGACTGGATGAGCGAGACTACCCGGTACAACGCCCTGGAAAAACTGGACAAGATGATGTGTTTTGTAGGTTGCCCGGACAACTGGTACTCCGAATGCCTGCCGGACCTGAGCCAGTGCAAATCTCTGTTGGAAGCCGTTCACAAGCTCTGCAAGGCTAACGCGCTCCTTCACAAGAAGCTGATCGGCACTTCCGATGTATTTAGCAACGCTATCACCTTTGCCAGCATGGACGCGAAGGGTTTGCCCGTTGCGAACGACCTGGCATTTGTAAATGCCTATTATCTCCGGGGATTCAACAGTTTTGTCATCCTGCCGGCCATGATGCTCCCGCCGGTCACCATGCCGGAAGCATCGGAAGCCTACGCCTACGGAGCCATTGTGATTGCCGCTCACGAAATCACCCACGGTTTTGACAGCGAAGGTGCCAAATACGACAGCGACGGCCGCCTGCGCAACTGGTGGACGGTAGCCGACAATATGGCGTTCAAGGACAAACAGAAGCTACTGATCCAATGCTTCAATACGCTGGAGTACGATCCACTCAACTACCCCAGTAAGTTTGGCGACGGAGAGCGCACCCTCACAGAGAATATCGCCGACCTGGGCGGCTTTATGATTACCCTGGATGCCTATCTCAAACGCCTTGACGAGCAGGGATTTACCGGAGAAAACCGTACGGCCCAGATCAAGAAATTCTACGAAGCCTTTGCCCATATCTGGTGTGCCAAGTACAGCCCGGAAAAGCTCCAGAACATCATTACTTCCGACATTCATTCCCATGCCCGCCTGCGTACGAACGGAACGGTAATGAATACGGACATGTGGTACGATCTGTACGATGTAGACCGCGACAATATCCTCTACCTTCCCCAGGAACGCAGGACATATATCTGGTAAATGATTATTTGACTGGAACAACCCCAAGGCTGACCATGCTCAAACGCTGGAAGCGACGGGGCTTGTTAAATTTTTTTAAAAAACTTGTTAAAAACTTTTAAAAACACTACCTTTGCAGCCCCAAACCCTGCAGAGGGTAGTATTCTGTTTTTTGACAAGTTTGAAATATGAGTATCAAAGGTGATTACAGGCCGAAACTGTTCACAACACTTAAAAATGGATATAACAAGCAGACGCTTGTACAGGACCTGCTGGCAGGTGTAATTGTAGGTATTGTAGCCCTGCCGCTGGCTATTGCCTTCGGCATCGCATCGGGCGCATCCCCGGAAGCGGGTATTCTTACTGCCATTGTAGCGGGTTTCATCATCTCTTTCTTCGGCGGAAGCAAAGTCCAGATCGGCGGCCCCACCGGCGCCTTTATCGTCATCGTTTACGGCATCATCCAGGAATATGGCATGAACGGCCTGATGATTGCCACCTTCATGGCCGGCGCCTTCCTCATCCTCATGGGCATCCTGCACCTGGGTACCATCATCAAATACATTCCCTACCCTATTGTGGTGGGCTTTACTTCCGGTATCGCCCTCACCATCTTTGCCACGCAGATCAAAGACCTCTTCGGCCTGCAGATCGAAAGCGTTCCGGCCGACTTCCTGGGCAAATGGAGCGTCTATGCCCAAAACATCGGCACCATCAACTGGTGGGCGCTGCTGGTGGGCGTGACAAGCATCCTGATCATTATCCTCACCCCCAAGCTGAGCCGCCGCATTCCCGGCTCGCTGGCCGCCATCATTATAATGACGCTGGCCACGCTGGGCCTCAAGGCTCTTGGCATAGAGGGTATTGAAACCATCGGCGACCGTTTCTCCATCTCTACCACCCTGCCACAGCCGGAAATGCCCCACATCACATGGGGCGACATCCGCAGCCTGGCGCAGCCGGCCATGATCATTGCCATGCTGGGCGCCATTGAGTCACTGCTTTCGGCCGCCGTGGCCGACGGTGTTATAGGCGACCGCCACAACAGCAACCAGGAACTGGTGGCCCAGGGCATTGCAAACATGGTTTCGCCGCTCATCGGCGGTATTCCCGCAACCGGCGCCATCGCCCGTACCATGACCAACATCAACAACGGCGGTCGCACGCCTGTTGCCGGCATCGCCCACGCCATTGTGCTGGCGCTCATTTACCTGTTCCTGATGCCTCTGGTGAAATACATCCCCATGGCCTGCCTGGCCGGCATTCTGGTAGTAGTGGCCTACAACATGAGCGAATGGCGCAGTTTCCGGGCCATCCTCCGGAATCCCAAGTCCGATATCATCGTGCTGCTGGTCACCTTCTTCCTTACCGTAATCTTCGACCTCACCGTGGCCATCGAAGTGGGCGTACTCATCGCCTGCCTGCTGTGCATGAAGCGGATGGCCGAAACCACCAACGTGAGCGTGCTGAGCGACGAGATCGACCCCACGGCCGATACCGACATCCAGGGTAACCTGGAGCACCTGATTATCCCCGAAGGCGTAAAGGTGTACGAAATCAACGGTCCGTACTTTTTTGGAATCGGCAACAAGTTTGAGGAAATGATGGGCGATACCCGGGCCAGCGACCGCGCCAAGGTGCGCATCATCCGAATGCGAAAAGTGCCGTTCATCGACTCCACCGGCGTGCACAACCTGTCCAACATGTGCCGCATGTGCTCCCAGCTGGGCGTAAAAGTGGTTCTCTCCGGCGTTAACGACAACGTAATGAGAGTATTGGAGAAAGCCGGAATGGAAGACCTTGTGGGCAAGGAAAACATCTGCAGCCACATTTCCCTGGCCCTGAAGCGAGCCGAGGAAATCCTGGCAACAGCGTAAAAAAGACTACTGCATCCGGGAAAGGAAGCAGTGGATGGTATTCTGCATGAGCATGGCAATGGTCATGGGACCTACGCCACCGGGAACAGGAGTGATCCAGGAAGCCACCGGCTCGGCCGATGCATAATCTACGTCGCCGCAGAGCTTGCCTTCGGCATTGCGGTTCATACCCACGTCAATTACCACAGCACCAGGTTTTACCATGTCGCCGGTAACCAGGCCGGCCTTGCCTACCGCAACCACCAGTACATCGGCCGTGCGGCACACGGCGCTTAAATCGGCCGTACGGGAATGGGCGATGGTCACCGTGGCGTGACGGTCCAGCAGGAGCTTGGCCATCGGCTTGCCTACAATGTTGCTGCGGCCCACTACAACGGCATTCTTGCCCTTGAGCTCGCAGCCGATGCTGTCCAGCATGCGCATGATACCGGCGGGGGTGCAGGGCACAATGCAGTCCTTGCCCAGCCAGAGGTTGGCCACATTGCCGGGATGGAAACCGTCCACATCCTTTTCGCGGGAAATGGTATCGATCACCTTCTCCTCGTCGATATGCTTGGGCAGGGGCAGCTGCACCAGGATGCCGTCTACCAATGGATCGTTGTTCAGCGTAACTATCTGCTTAAGAAGCGCCTCCTCACTGATATCGGCAGGGAGCTCAATAAGCTGGGATTCCATGCCCGTGTAGGCGGCGGCCTTCACTTTGTTGCGCACATATACCTGGCTAGCAGGGTTCTCCCCCACTATGATTACTACCAGACAAGGCTTCCGGCCATACTTGGCCTCCAGTTCAGGCACCTGTGCCTTAACTTCGTCCTTGACAGCTTGACTTAATGCTTTTCCGTCAATGTTTTTTCCCATAATCTTTCTTTTTGAACAATAAAGTTCCTACGGCAACAATAATAGCTATTATACCTGAGATGAGCATGGCGGGATCCTATTCAAATGCAATGTGAGCGATATCGCTCCTGTAGAATAAGTTGTCGCACCCGATCTTCCGGATTTCGGCATACACTTTTTGCCGGGCATCGGCCAGGTCCTTGCCGCCGGACACCACCATCAGCACACGGCCGCCATTGGTAAATACATGCCCGTCGCGGACGGCGGTTCCCATGTGGTAAACCTGGGCGTCCACCGTATCCAGACCACTGATGTCGAAGCCCTTCTCGTAATGGCCGGGATAGCCCTTGGAGGCCAGTACAACGCCCAAAGTAACGCCGTTATCCCAAACCGGTTCTTCCAACGGAGTACCGCTTGCCACCCCCTCGAAGATATCGTAGATGTCGCTCTTCAGCAGCGGCAGCACCACCTCCGTCTCCGGATCGCCGAAACGGGCGTTGAATTCTATCACCTTGATACCCTGCGGGGTTTTCATGAGGCCGCCGTAAAGGACGCCCGACAGGGGCAGGCCTTCGGCCACCATGGCCGATGCCGCCTTGCAGAGGATTTCCTTATAGGCGAACTCCCGGTCTTCGGGGGTAATGAACGGCAGGCCCGTATAGGCGCCCATACCGCCGGTATTGGGGCCTTCGTCTCCGTCAAAGGCGCGCTTGTGATCCTGGGAAAGGGGCATGGGATACACCCGCTCCCCGTCCACGAAGCAGAGGAAGGAGAATTCGGGGCCGGTGAGGAAATCCTCCACCACTACTCTGCCCTGCCCGAAAGAATGGTCCAGGAGCATGTCGGCCAGGGCCTTACGGGCCTCGTCCAAATCCTGGGCAATGACCACGCCCTTACCGGCAGCCAGGCCGTCGTACTTGAGCACGGCGGGGAAAGGACGGGCGCTCACATAGGCAAGCGCCTCCTCATAATCCGAGAAACTGCAATAGCCGGCGGTAGGTATGCCGTATTTCTCCATCAGTTTCTTGGCAAACTCCTTGGAGCTTTCAATGGCCGTAGCCGCTTTGGTGTGGCCGAAAATCTTGAGTCCGGCAGCGCGGAAGGCATCCACAATGCCGGCAGCCAGCGAGGCCTCGGGGCCCACCACGGTGAGATCCACCTCATTCTCCAGTGCAAAGGCTTTCAGGCCTTCCACGTCGGTGTCTTTCAGTGGCACATTGAACGCCTGCAGGCCAATGCCGGCATTGCCCGGAGCGCAGTAGATTTTCTCTACCTGCGGGCTGCGCCGGAGCGCATCCACAATGGCATGCTCCCGGCCGCCGCCGCCAATCACCAGCACGGTTTTGCCCAGAAGGCTCTCCAGATGGATTTCCTTGCCTCCTGAAGCGGTTTTTATGGAAGGAAGAGGATAAACGAGGCCCATGATCTATTAATGTTTGAAGTGACGAACGCCCGTGAATAACATGGTAATGCCCAGCTCGTCGGCTTTCTTGATGGCATCCTCGTCGCGGATGCTGCCGCCGGGCTGTACAATAACCGTTACGCCGTACTTGGCGGCCAGGGCCACCGTGTCGTCGAACGGCAGGAAACCGTCGGAAGCCAGTACCAGGCCTTCGGTAAAGCCGGCATTCTTGGCCTCTTCCAGAGCGATGAGGGCCGATCCCACGCGGTTGGTCTGACCGGCGCCGATGCCGATGGTATGGTTGTCACGCACAACGGCTATAGCGTTGGATTTCACGTGCTTCACTATCTTCCAGCCGAAGTTGGCATCGGCCAGCTGGGCGTCGGTGGGCTTCACCTTGGTTACGCACATTTCGGGGGTAACCTTTTCTACCTGGGTGTCCAGCTGCTGGGCCAGCATGCCGCCGTTCACGCTGATGAACTGGGGCACGGATTTGCCGTCGCGGGTCATGTCCACCTTCATCACGCGGAGGTTCTTCTTGGTGGAAAGGATTTCCAGGGCCTCGGGGGTGAAGTCGGGAGCAATGACAATCTCCAGGAAGATGGGCTTCATGCCGGCAGCCACCTCGGCGGTGAGGGTGCGGTTCACGCCCACAATACCGCCGTAGATGCTCACCTTGTCGGCCTCATAGGCGGCCTGCCAGGCTTCCTCGATGGTCTTGCCCACGGCCGCGCCGCAGGGGTTCATGTGCTTGAGGGCCACGCAGAAGGGTTCCTCGAAGTCCCGCAGCACATTCAGGGCCGCATTGGCGTCCTGGATGTTGTTGTAGGAAAGCTCCTTGCCCTGAATCTGGGTAGCGAAGGCCAGGGAGAACGGAGCGGGTTCCAGGGTAGCATAGAACTTGGCGCTCTGGTGCGGGTTCTCGCCGTAGCGGAGGCCCTGCTTGAGGTCGTACTCCAGGAACAGTTTCTCGTTCAGGCCGGCCTGTGCACGCATATAAGTGGCAATGCAGGCATCGTATTCGGCCGTATGGGTGTAGGCCTTGGCCGACAGCTGCAGACGGGTTTGGTCGGAAGTCTTGCCGTTCTCCTTCAGCTCGGCCAGCACCTTATCGTAATCGGCCGGATCGCACACGATGGTAACGTCCTTCCAGTTCTTGGCGGCGCTGCGCAGCATCGAAGGGCCGCCTATGTCGATGTTCTCTATGGCGTCCTCCATTGTCACGTCAGGCTTTGCAATTGTCTGGCGGAAAGGATAAAGGTTGACGCACACCATG
>JAGCWB010000165.1 GCA_017962065.1 Bacteroidales bacterium | reverse complement strand
GATGGTCTATGAAGGCGTCGCCGCTGAAAAGGATTATGTCGATGTAATCCCATCCCAGCGCCTCCACCTCCTTTACCGAAGTGGGAAACATGTAGGCCTCATTCGACATACAGCAGCAGTCCCTTGAGGTATTCGCCTTCCGGGTGATAGATGTTTACGGAATGGTCGGCCGGCTGGTTCAGGCGGTCCAGGATGCGAACACTGCGTCCGCTTTCTGCGGCGGCCGAGAATACGGCCAGTGCAAAGGCTTCCTTGTCCACCACCTGCGAGCAGCTGAACGTGAACACAAAGCCGCCGGGGGCCACTTTTGCTATTGCTGCGGCGTTAAGGCGCTGATATGCGCGGAGGGCGTTTTTAAGGGCGCCGCGGTGCTTTGCGAATGCCGGAGGATCCACTATCATAAGGTCGTACGCCCCGTCCGGAACGTTTTTCACAAAGTCTATTGCATCGGTGCAGTAAGATGTATGCACATCCGGGCCGAAGCCGTTCAGTGCCACGTTCCTGTCCACCATGTCCATTGCTTTTTTGGAACTGTCCACCGAATCCACATGCACGGCGCCGCCGGCAAGGGCGTAGATGGAGAAGCCACCAGTGTAGCAGAAAAGGTTCAGCACCTTCCTGCCTTTTGCCAGGCGGCCCACTGCGGCGCGGTTTTCCCTCTGATCCAGGAAGAAACCGGTTTTCTGGCCTTCGCTCCAGTTCACAAGGAACTTTTTGCCGTTTTCCAGCACTGCCTGCTCATCGGCCTTGAAGTCATCGGCCTTCCAGAGATAGCCGTCTATGAGTTCCAGACCGGCTTTGAAGGGGGCTGTGCCGGAACTTTTGTCGTAAACGGCTTTGAGTTGCTTGCCATAAACCTTTTTAAGGCCTTCGCAGATGGTTCCTTTTGCGCGGAACATGCCCACGGAATGGGCCTGCATTACGCAGACGCCGTCGTAATAGTCTATTATCAGGCCCGGAAGTCCGTCCCCTTCCCCGTGCACCAGACGGTAGCAGTTAGTGCTTCCCGAATGCGCCAGGCCGTATGCCTCACGCAGTTTGTAGGCCCTTTCCAGCATCTTTTCCCAGAAATCCGGAAGGGTGGGATCTTCGTCAAAACTGAGGATGCGCACGGCAATTGAGCCAATCTGGTAATGGCCGCAGGCAAGGAGTTTTCCGTCCGAGGACACAACACTTACAAGGTCACCCTCCGAGGGATGGCCGATAATCTGTGCTACGGCGCCTGAAAACACCCAGGGGTGGAACCTCAGGAGCGATTCTTCGCGGCGGGGCTTTAGGATGATCCTATCCATTTTCTTGAAATCTTTCGGGGTAAAGTTGTTCTGGAGTAAGGGGATGTTTCTGGGAGTGAATCAGCTTCAGGTACATCTCCCGACACACCCAGGCGTCCGTTGCGGCGTAGCGTAGCTGCGACTCCGAGAGGTGTTCGGCCTCCCAGTTGGATAGCTGCTGGGCCTTGGATATTTTTACGCCAAGTATTATGGCTGTCATTTTCTTAACGCTCTTGTCCTTGATTCCGTATTCCCAGACCATGTTCTGAAGGTCCACAAAGCCTTTGGGCTGGAACTTGGCAAGTTTTTGCAAGCCGCGCACGTCGTCAAGGGTGGCTGCACCTACTTTTAGTATTGAAGGATTGGCCAGAATGGCGGCCAGGGGCCTTGGAAGGCCGGTTTTCTTGAGTCTGAAAAGATATGCTTTCTCGCTTCCCGACAGTTGCAGAAGGGCTGTGCCGTTGGAATGCTGGTCCGGAGTGAAGGTAGGGCGGGTTTCCGTGTCGAAGCCCACCACCTTCTGGCGCTTGAGATAGCGCACCGCGCGGTGGAAGGCGTCTGAATCGGCCGAATCCACAACCTCTATCACCCCGGGGAACGAAGCCAGTTCCAGGGCACCTATTTCCTCCGGGCTAATCGAGATTTTGTACATAGGTATTCTGGACATAGGAAGGGTCCACGCACACAAGCACCGGATCTCCGTCTTCCGACTCGTCAGTCTCGAAGAAGCAGACCATGGGACGGGCTATGCGGTGGGTGAAAAGGCGCTTTTCACGCAAAAGCTCATAGGTTTTCTTGAGCAGGCTTTCATTGGGCTCGAATATGCGGAAATCCTTGGGGAGCATCCTGTCAAAGCCGGCATCCTCGTCTGTGGCGGCGCGCCTGATAAAGGCCAGTTCCGAAGCAAGATAAGAAGCATCGGCCGAATAACTGTCAAGAATAAGGGCGTCCAGACGCTTTCCCGTTGCAAAATACTGCCTTAGGAAACTGCGGAATTCCGTACGGATATCCAGGGCGCTGTCCGGGGTAATCACCGTCAGGGATGCGCCGGGGAGGGATTTTTGCTCGAAAACGCTTTGCCAGGCGCCGGATTTACGCACCGGACGGGATGTCCAAACAGCAATGTTGCGGGCGCCTGCAGAATATGCCTGGTCCAGCAAAATATCCACCGGAGAAAGCAGGATACTGCGGCCGCCGGTGAGCTGCTGAAGGGTATCAACGTCAAAAAGGCCGTATTTGGCCTGAAGGGCCGATGTGAAAATGAGAATCTTTGCGCGGGCTTTGGGAAGAAGGACGTCGGGGTCCGAGATTGAACGGACGCATGTACTGTCCCAGGCGAACATGGCGCTTTGCACAGCAGCTTCCCTGAGGCTGTCCAGCTTCTCCTGATCCAATGCATCCCCAGTCACAAAATGGGCATAAGGCTCATTGTAGGCATCCAGGATAACGTCGAAACGTTCACCGGCAAAGTCCGGCATGGAATCACGAACGGTGCGACCGTCAATGTTGTCCCACCTGTCCGATGCCTGGAAATGCCTTGCAAGGGAAATGGCATCCTGAGGATCACCGATAATGGCGATGGATCCATCTGCGCCATGGTTTCCGGCAATGGCAGCGATATGGCCGATGCCGGTTGTATCGGCCGCTATTGACATTACAAGGGGTATGGTGGGACGGGGCGTGAATGTATTACGCTTGCATCCAACCGTCAGGGCCAGTATGGCCAGTGCCGATATTGCGATTTTTCTCATGTTCATCATAGACTGCAAAAATACACAAATCCCTCTATTTTTCCAATCCCAGAACCTCCCGTATCTTGGGAACCAGCATGGAATCTATGTACTCGGGCTCCATAAAGTGGCTTCCGTCGTATTCGGCATAGGTTTTTCCAAAGTATTTTTCCCAAAGATCTATGCGTACTATCCCCTGCTTCATGTAATGGTCGTTCTTGCCGAAGAAGGCGAAATAATAGCCTCCGGGCTCTATGGCGGCTATGGCCGCTTCCCCGTGGGCTCTGTATTTGAGGAGCACGTCCGGGGTGAACTTGAGCCTCTGGCGGTCGCCTTCCTTAACCGGGAACATACGGTGGAAAATCCATCGGCAAATGGCAAAGCGGGCCAGTTTTGCGCGGCCGTAAAGATTCTCAGGAGCGCCAAGCGAAGGAGATACAAAAAGATGCGGAACTCCCTGAATGCGAAGTGCTTGTATCGCGCCAAGCGACTCCCCTATTACCAGGGCCGGCTTCAGTTCATCCACCCAGCCTTGAATCTGGGCGCGGCCAATCTCCGGGTCAAAGTCGTAGGTACGTATAACAACCTGAACCTGGGCAGGGTCAAACTGCGTTTTAAGATAATTGGGGATGCGGCTGTCTCCGCCGCCTCCCATGCCGTGAATATACAGGATTGTTTTCATTGGTTGCAAAATTACAATATTCTGCTTAATTTTGTAGGAATCATTACGGTTTTGACATGAAAAAATTCTTAGTTTCCGCAGCTCTGCTTGCACTCACTGTTATCGGCGCCTTTGCACAGCAGCGCCCCGCCGCTCCAATCAAGCCTTCGGATTATACCTTCACAACTGTCAAGGAAAATCCCATCACCCCCATCAAGAACCAGTTCCGCAGCGGCACCTGCTGGTGCTTCAGCACCCTGTCCTTCTTGGAGAGCGAGGTTATCAAAGCCAAGGGCATCAAGGACGCCGCCCTGTATCCGGACTTATCAGAAATGTTCGTAGTTCGCAAGGCTTATGCGGACCGCGCTCAGAAATACGTACGCCTCAACGGCAACCTCAACTACGCCGCAGGCTCGGACTTCGGCGATGTACTGGATGTTATCGGCCAGTACGGAATCATTGATCAGAAGGCCTACAGCGGCCTCCAGTACGGCTACGATCTCCCCGTCCAGGGAGAACTGGATGCCGTTCTCAAAGGCTATGTAGAGGCTGTGGTAAAGAACCCCAACCGCAAGCTCACCTCCGTATGGCCCAAAGGCCTGGAAGGCATCCTGGACGCCTACATGGGCGAAATTCCGGAGACCTTCACCGTCAATGGCGCAAGTTACACCACGGAAAGCTACCGCGACGCTCTGGGCATCAATCCCAACGATTATATCGGTTTCACTTCCTTCACCCACCATCCTTTCTACACAGAATTTGCAATCGAGGTGGAAGACAACTGGCGCTGGACTCCTTCCTGGAACGTTCCGCTGGACGAATTCATGCAAATCATCGATTATGCAGTGAATAACGGCTACACCGTAGCATGGGGCGGCGACGTTTCCGAACCCGGCTTCACCCGCAACGGCCTGGCAATCCTGATTGACACTGAAGCCAAAGCCACTTCAGGTTCGGACCAGGAACGCTGGGTTGGCAAGGCCGATGAAAAACCGGCGGAGAAAGCCGCAGTCAAGGAAATCTCCGTAAACCAGGAGAACCGCCAGCTGTGGTTCGATGAAAAAACAAGCACCGACGACCACGGCATGCACCTTTACGGCATCGCCAAAGACCAGAACGGCGTAAAGTACTACCTCATCAAGAACTCCTGGGGCGAAACCGGCGAGTACAAGGGCATCTGGTACATGTCGGAGGAATTCTGCAAGGGCAAAGCACTGAACATCATGGTTAACAAGAAGGCCGTTCCCAAGGAAATCCTCAAAAAGATCGGCCTCAAGTAATGAGCCTGGTAAAACACATTCCCAACAGCATCACTTCCATGAACCTCCTGTGCGGGGCCATGGGAGTGGTGTTTACTTTGCAGGGAAGGCCGGACATAGCTTTCCCGCTCATGCTTGCCGCAACGGTCTTCGACTTTTGCGACGGCCTTGCCGCAAGGCTGCTTAAAGCATATTCGCCAATCGGCAAAGAACTAGACTCGCTTGCCGATATGATCAGTTTCGGCCTGCTTCCCTCAATTATGCTGCTTGAGACAATGCGGCTTCACGGATGCACCTGCTGGGTGTCGTTCGTGCCGCTTTTCCTGGCTGTAATGAGTGGGCTTCGCCTTGCCAAATTCAATGTTGACGAGCGTCAGAGTTCAGATTTCATAGGCGTTGCAACGCCTACATCGGCCATGATATGCGGCTCCCTCACCTACTTCATTTTCGTTAATCCGGGCACTTTCCTGGATGGCTGGGCCGGTACGCCCTGGTTCCTGCCGGCGGTGGCCATTGTACTGGGCCTGTTACTGGTGAGCGAGATTCCAATGTTCAGCATTAAAGCCGGCGGCGGACACAAGATCCTGGATGCCAAGCGCATAGTGGCGCTTTGCTCAGTTGTGTGCGCAGTGGTTCTCACGGCAGTTTTCGGGCTCAACTGGAGCCTTGCCGTGCTTGCAATCTTTGTTTTCTATATTCTGGAGAATCTTGTCCTGGCCGCTTTCTGCAAGCGCTAGAAATCCAGGGCGTCCCACACCTGTTCCAGTTCACGGCGGTCCTTTTTGGTAGGACGGCCTGCTCCGCGGTCGCGCGTGACAAAAAAACTCTCCACCGGTGCGCGCAGTTTGTCAAGTTCTTCCTGAGGGGTGAGGTCTTCGGCAAAATTGGGCACCAACTTGGCCCCAACCCTGCTCTCCGTGGGCTGAACCACCTTATATGTATAGGTAACCACGCCTTTGCGTACCACAATGACGTCCCCCGCCTGCACTGTCCTTGAAGGCTTGGCGTTAACCTGGCCAATCTTGACCTTGCCGCCTTTGCACGCTTCGGCAGCATCCGTGCGGGTCTTAAAGGCCCTTATGGCCCACAGGTATTTATCTATCCTTACGTCGTCCATTACATCTCGTCAATAGGGGTCGATACTATGTCGTCATCGGCGCGGGGATCCATCCTTATTTCCAAAAGTTCAGTCCCTTCCTGCGACGGGATGAGGAAGAAATCCGTAACCTCGGCCGGAACAAGCACCACTTCTCCCGCTTTCATGTTGTAATTTACTTTATCGGCCTGAACAGCAGCGGCGCCTTTTGTGCATACGTAAAGCAGGAAGGTGTCCTCTTCGTCGCGGTGGCTTTGAAGGGGTTCCTTAAGTTCGATTCTGTTTACCGTAAACTGCTCTGTGGCAACTTCTTTGGTGTGGCCGGGGACTTTGCCTTTAAGGTCGAGGAGGTCAAAGGCTTCTTCCAGGTGGATTTCCCTTCCCGTGCGGTCCCAGTCGTGAAGGCGGAACCAGAGTTCGGAGGCCTCGGCAATTTCAATGAGGGTCACGTCCTTGGCGGCGTGCACGATGCCGGGCTTGATCAAGTAGCTCTCCCCCGCCTTGGGCTTTACAACGTTCAGCATGCTTTCCACCGATCCGTCCAGGCAGGCGTTGTAAAATGATTCGGCCGATACCGGCTTCTTGAAGCCAAGGTACAGTTTGGCGTCCGGACCGGCCGCCTCCACGTACCAGAGCGCGGTTTTGCCAAAGGCGTCGTAGCGCTGCTCGGCCGTTTCGTCGTCCGGATTTACGTGCAGGGAACTTTTGCCCTTGACTGTGAGGCGCTTGACAAGCACCGGGAACTGCGTTCCGTACCATTCGAATGACGTATCTCCCACCACGCGTTCCAGGTAGGTTTGCATTATGTCGCTTATGGTATTGCCTTTTAGCCAGCCTTCGCAGGCCATTGAATCTACAAAGCCAAGATCGGCCAGTTTATATTCCACCGTGCCCCAGGGCATTTCCTGCACGTCCGGCAGGAATTTCATGGGAGTGAGCTTCTTGTTTTCATTTTCCATGCTTCAAAGTTAGTCAATTTTTGCGAATATGCCCGAAGTTATGTATATTTGCTCAGATAAAGACATCTGATATGAACCTTAAAGAACCTTTCGTGATTACAATCAGCCGTGAGATTGGCTCCGGCGGACACACCGTTGGCCAGATCCTGGCCCAGAAGCTCAATACCCGCTACTGCGACAAAGTCCTTATCCAGGACCTTGAAAAGAGGTTCAACCTCACAAAAAGCGGAATTGAAAAGCTAAAAGGAGAAAAGAAAAACTGGCTGGCCGATTTCATCCAGTTCATCACTCCCGTTCCGTCGGCCAAGATGCTGGACGTGGACCCCAAATTCACCCAGGAATTCCGCATAGACGTAACCACGGACGATATTTATAAGGCGGAGACAGAGATTCTTCAGGAACTGGCTCAGGAAGGCTCCTGCATAGTTGCCGGCCGCTCCGGCTTCTTCGTGTACAAAGACCATCCCAACCACCTGAACGTGTTCATCACCGCCCCGCTTGAAAACCGCGTGCAGCGCGTTATGAAAAAGCAGGGCCTGTCAGAAGAAACAGCCCGTGAACTCATTAAGGACATCGATACCAAGCGTGAAAACTACATCAAGCGCTACACCGGCACCAGCCGCTACGACGCCCGCAACTATGACCTTGTCCTGAACGCCGCCGGCCACACCGAAGAACAGCTTGCCCAAATAATTCTGGATTATATCGGATAGGTGGTGCGGTTAACGTCCCTATTTTCGGGACGTTAACTGCAGTATAGACAACCACATCTTTATTTGCGCCGCATAAGGACTTCGAAAAATCCGAAGTACCCTGAATTGCAGTATGGCGCGAAGGGTGAAGAATGGTATACGTAGTAGTCCGGATCGTATGTCAGAACAATCTCTCCGTCGCTAGCAATATCTCCTGTGTCCGGGTCACAGCCAAAAATCCAGACATCACCATAACTATTGTGCGTGAAAAGTATTTGTCCGGCAGGAATGGTTATACGGTTTCCGGAATCCAGAACTTCGGCAAAAATGATGGATTCAGACTCCCAGAGGTTTGAAATAAACACCTGATTGTCGTTTTGCGACTGTTTGCTTATCTCCACTTCATAGGAACTGCTATACTCCCAGGCTCTGTAGGTGTTGCTCCAGCCATATTCATCAACTTTATATACGCCCAGGACACTGGATATATCACCTGTCTCTCCACCGTCGCCGGAACCACCGCCGCTGGAACCTCCACCAGATTCACCCTGAACCGGGCGCAGATAGTAGTGCTGGTTCATGTTGTAGGGATACGACAGAATTGGAAGGTCAGTGGTGTCCATATACCCGTTTTGCGAATAGTAATAACCTATCTGATAGTAGTCCCAGGAGCCCAGAACGTACTCCGACCTGGTGGAGCTTGACAGGTATGTGTTGGGAATAAGTGATATGGACGAGCTGTAAGAATCTTCCAGAGACTGGCCCGGAATAAAGATCTGATTGCCGTTGGGCCCTGTGACAAGCACACCGTTGTCCATTTCTTCGAATGAGCAGCGGCTGTTCAGCTCCTCAACTTCTTCCTTTGTGGGCAGCCGCTGTCCGCTTCCAAACTGCTGGGCCACATCGTCCGATGTAAAGCCGGCCGCTTTTGTAGTACCCATCTCCCATGGCGATGCTGCGGCGCAGTTGGTAGCACTCCACTGGCAGCTGAGCCCAAGATCCACCATTCCGGATGTCTGAGCCAGGGAGCGCATTGTAACCTCCTTGGGCTCACAGGCAAACGATTTCCCTGAAATAACCAGGAAAGGAGTGTAGTATAGTTTGACGCCAGGTTCCGAGTACAGCCGGACCTGTTCCTGGTCGCCGACGAAGAAATGCACATCGTCATTGACAAGGTAGCCTTCCCCCATATTAATAATCTGGTAACCGGGAGTATCCTCATAGCGGCCCCCCTCAAGGATGGAAGCAAGTTGCCCGGTAATTGCACTCTTGTTGGCACTCCATACAAAGCCGCGGCGGTACGTCTCCTTGGCATTAAGGGAACTCACATCCACCTTCCCGGAAATATCGGCCTTGAAAAAAGTGACATCCTTGGCTTCACCTGCCGATATGGCTCCGTCATATTTGAGCTCCCTGGTGGTGAAATAACCAATCTCCGAGCCCAGTCCCAGCGTCTCGAAATAGGGAACGTAGTCGTCCAGCTCATAACTATAAACATAGTCTCCCACTTCCAGGAAGCTTTGATAGTAATAAGTCTTCCCGGGCATAACGTTGGAGACGGTAACGGTGAACTCCCTGTCGGAGCGCTGTCCGAATGCCTGGGTATTCAACGAATACCTGTTCTCGCCATACCAAACTCCAACCCTGAACATAAGTCTCTTGGCCGATGCATCAACGATCACCTCAGTAGGGATATTGACGTATCCCTTAAGGTCGGCATACGTCATTCCAACGCCAATAACTCCTCCTGTCACTGCCATTTCCCGGGTATTGTTCTCCCCCATCCCGGCGTTGCTCCCGCCTCCCTCGGCAGGGCTGGACATCTTGTCGCAAGCCAGAAGCAAAACAACAATTATGGTAAGCGGAAGTAAAATAGCAGCTTTTTTCATGGGAAGGAATAGTTAACTGCCACAAATATAAGTATTTAGCCGATATTCTCCAAAAAGCAGTACCTCAACATCTTATTATTCCGTCCGCTGCGAACGCGAGACATAATCAGAGCAGCCCCCGTGGGCGCAACCCGCTGACTATCAAACAGTTAAACAATATCCCCCAGGCGGCAACGCCTGGGGGATAATGCATAAAGTACTATGGTTCAATAGGTTACACCCACGGGGCGCGCTTACTGCAGAAGCTTCTGGCTCCTGGCTATGAAGTCGGCAAGGGCTTTGCCTTTTAGCATGCCGTTGGCTAGGAGGGCCAGGTCGGCAATCTGGTGGAGTTTCTCGCAGCCGTCGGCGTAGGTTTTGAGTTCGGCTTTGTGCTCGTCGGACTTTACGTCGCCGGTGGGTTTGCCTTCCAGGATCTGGGCTACCAGCGGATGCTCCAGGTTTACGGTGATGTTGTAGCTTTCCGGCATTTCTCCGTAGAAGTTCATGCCGCCACCCAGGGCGCTCATTTCGCGATATCGGCGCATAAACTCGTTCTGGGTGATGAGCAGGGGGGCTCCGCCGGCGCCCAGGTTGTCGCCCGTCACATAGTAGTCCTTGCCTTCCGGAAGCACTGCCTTGAACAGGTTCTCAAGGTCGTAGCGCTCGTCTTCCTTCATTTCCGGCTTTATCTTCTCTTCCTTGGGAATCAGGTTCTCAATGGCGTCGGAGTCAACTCTGGCAAAGCGCGTGTCGGTGAGTTTTTGCTCCAGCAGATTAACGTAGTGGCTGTCAAGTTCGCAGTCCATCAGCAGCACGTCGTAGCCTTTATCTTTGGCGGCTTTGATGAAGGCGTACTGGTCATCGGCCTTAGTGGCGTATAGGTAAACCAGCTTGCCGTCTTTATCGGCCTGGAGATCCTTGACGCATTCTTTATACTCGTCAAAGCTGAAGTATTTGCCTTCCGTGTTCTTCAGGAGGGCGAATTTGAGGGCTCTTTCGCAGAACTTTTCGTCGGAAAGCATGCCGTACTCGATGAAGAGCTTCAGGTTGTCCCATTTTTCTTCAAACTGTGCGCGCTCTTCCTTGAAGATGCTTTCAAGGCGGTCGGCCACCTTTTTGGTGATG
>JAGCWB010000164.1 GCA_017962065.1 Bacteroidales bacterium | reverse complement strand
TCTACAAGGAACTGGAGGACGAGACCGCCGAGCGTGCGGCCGCCGCCGGCGCCGCCGCCAAGGAGGAAGGCGAGAAGTTCCTGGCCGCGATGGCCCGCGACACCGCCGTGAAGGCCACCGCCAGCGGCCTGATGTACAAGGCCATAAAAGAAGGCACCGGCAAGAAGCCCAAGGCCACGGACAAGGTCCTGTGCCACTACGAAGGCACTTTCCCTGACGGTCAAGTATTTGACAGCTCCTACAAGAGGGGAGAACCAGTTGAGTTCGGCCTCAATCAGGTGATCAAAGGCTGGACGGAAGGTCTGCAGCTCATGAGCGAAGGTGCAAAGTACGAACTGTATCTGCCCTACAACCTTGCCTACGGCGAATCCGGCACTCGCGGCATTCCGCCCTGCAGCGCCCTCAAATTCGTCGTGGAACTTATTGAGGTTAAATAATTGGACTGGATACAGGCAATAGAGATTTTTGCAATGATTACTGGCATCTTATATGTGGTGCTGGAGATTTTGCAGAAGAACGGCATGTGGGTGGTTGGGCTGCTCACGGGCGCGGCGTGCGCCTTTGAGTTTGGCTACCAGCATGTGTGGGCTTCCATGGGCCTGAACATCTACTATGTGATCATGTCCGTGGTGGGTTTTATCCAGTGGAAAAAGGCGGGGGAGAAGGTGGAGGAAGGTGAAATCCATCTGGCTATACTGAGCAAAAAAACAGCCCTGTGGAGCGCTGCGGCCTTTATCATAGGTTCTCTTGTGCTAATGCAAATATTACGTGCCACAGGCGACGCCCAGCCGCAGCTTGACGCAATGGCATCCATGCTAAGCGTAATTGCAACCTGGTGGCTGGCACAGAGTTACATCCAGCAGTGGCTGCTTTGGATAGTGGCCGATATCCTCACGGCATGGCTGTGCATAAAGACAGGCCAGCAGTGGATGCCGCTGCTTTACATTGCGTACGTGCTTAGCGCCGTTTACGGCTACTGGCATTGGAAAAAGAAAGGAAAAGTAGTAAATTAGAGCCGTGAAAACACTGGTTGTAGATTGCGGTGCCAGCAAAACCCACTGGCTGCTGAGCGACGGAAAACTGATCCGTACGCCCGGCTTCAACCTTGCGCACACCCCTGTGGCTGATCTTGAGCCTATCCTGACCGAAGCCGCCCGCCTCCTGGGCCAGGGGATAGACACCATATTCTTCTACGCGGCCGGCCTGGTGGGGGAGAGTCCAGTGGATCTGGGCCGATGGTTCCCCGGCGCAAGGATTCACTACGCATCGGACATGCTTGGCGCAGCCAGGGCAGTCTGCGGCAGGGAAAAAGGCATCGCCGCCATAGTGGGCACCGGCGCCAACACCTGCCAGTGGGACGGCACGCAGATAGTGAGAAAGGTAAACTGCGGTGGCTATATCATAGGCGACGAAGGATCGGCCTCGGTGCTTGGCAAACTTTTTATCACGGACTTCCTCAAAGGCCACATGCCCAAGGATATAGCCGATGATTTCGCCGCAAATTTTCAGGCCGATTATCCTACCATAGTCAAGAGCGTCTATTCCGGGTCGGCCCCGGCCCGATACCTTGGCGGCTTTGCCCCGTTCATACTGTCGCACTACAATTCCAGCGATTATGCCAAAATGCTGGTAGACAATAATTTCCGTGGCTTTTTCGAGCGCACCGTCCTTAAATATGACTCTCTGCCCCTTGGCATAGTAGGCGGCTTCGGCTACGCCTGCCGGGAGATCATCAAGGCTCTGGCCGTGGAATACGGAGTGGAAATTTCAGGTATCTGCGCATCGCCTCTGGAGGCCCTTATGAAGTATCATGGCGTATAAAGAGAACTATCCGTCCGCCTTGCTGTCGGAAGCAGTGGAGGCCATAAGTTCGCTCCCCGGAGTGGGCAGGCGCAGTGCGCTCAGGCTGGCCCTTCACCTTCTGAAACAGCCTGCAGAGAACGTTCACCACTTTACGGATGCCATAAATCATCTGAGGGACCAAGTTTGCTACTGCAAGCGTTGCCGGATGATTTCGGACAGCGAAATTTGCTCCATCTGCGGGGACAACAGCCGTGACCACCGCCTGATTTGCGTAGTGGAAAGCGTTCGCGATGTGATGAGCATAGAGGCCACCGGCCAGTATCACGGCGTTTATCACGTTCTTGGCGGCATTATTTCGCCCATAGCCGGCGTAGGCCCCTCGGACCTTAATATAAAAGAACTTACGGAACGCGTGCGCGGGATGGAGGCCCCTCAGGAGGCCGAAATCATCCTGGCCCTCAGCGGCGACGTGGAAGGGGAGACTACCGCGTTCTACATATATCGGCAAATAGAGAATTCCGGCATTAAGGTAACCTCCCTTGCCCGAGGCCTTGGCTTTGGCGACGACCTTGAATATGCCGATTCCCTGACCCTAGGCCGCTCCATAACCAACCGACAAGTATTCAAACCATGACAGATCGAAGTTCCGAACCTATTAATAAAGTAAGTCCTTCCCCAGAGGGGAAGGATTTAGGATGGGGGCAACGTCGAGGTCCTTTGGACAACGCTGGCGAAGCCATGCGTTGTCTACTGTGTAAAAAACCCAAGTGTGCCCTTCAAGGCTGTCCTGTGCATACTCCTGTGCCGGAGTGCATGCTGCTTTACCGTCAGGACTGCCTGGACGAGGCAGGGGAGATGCTGTTCCGGAACAATCCCCTAAGCGCAGTCACCTCTCAGGTGTGCGACTGGAAAAAGTTCTGCTACGGCCACTGCGTGCTTAATGTGAAGCAGAATCCCGTGCGCTGGTACGAAATAGAGCAGGAAATCTCCGGCGCATACCTTTTCAAGCACAAGTTGGAGCGCAGGACCAATGAGCTGGAAGGTAAAAAAATAGCCCTCGTGGGTGCTGGTCCGGCTGGTATTGCTGCCGCAATTTGGCTTTTTGAAGCAGGGGCCGATGTCACAATATACGACTCCAATCCCAGGATGGGCGGCGTGCTTCGCTACGGCATCCCGGCCTTCCGCCTGGACAAGAAATACTGCGACGCCTACGAGAAAATGTTCGCCGATGCAGGCATAGAGTTCAAAGGAAACACTGAAGTAGGTAAGGACGTCACAATCTCCCACCTTTCAGATACTTACGACGCTGTAATAATGGGTGCAGGTGCAGAATTCCCGGCTACGCTGGGGATTCCCGGCGAGGAAAAAGCCGTCCAGGCCCTGCCTTTCCTGAAGAATCCGGAAGCCTTCAACATCGGCAAAAAAGTGATAGTGATAGGCGGTGGAAACGTTGCCATGGACGCCTGCCGCACGGCCGTCAGAATGGGCCGGGAAACCTGGGTCTATTACCGCAAAACCTTCGAAAACATGCCCGCCAACCCCACCGAGGTGGAAGAGGCCAAGGCCGATGGCGTCCAGTTCAAAGTATTCCAGGCTCCGGTAGAGGTCAAGGCCGATGGCGTAGTGTTCTGCGACTGTGAAAACGTAGTTCCGGAAGACGGCGGCAGGGTAGTGACCAGAATAATTGAAGGCACGGAACATCTGGTGGAATGCGGCACCCTCATCACTGCCATAAGCGAAAAACCGGACGAAATACTCCTGGAGGCCTGCCGTGGTTACGACAATGTATGGCTTGCCGGAGACTTCCTTACAGGCCCCGCCACGGTTGTGGAGGCCGTTGCATCGGCCAAAACAGCTGTAAATGAGATTATTGCAAAATTCGTATAATGAAAGCTTTACTGGTTTATTCCGGCGGTCTTGACAGCACTACGCTGCTTTATGAGTACAAGGACAGCATACAGCTCGCTCTAAGCTTCGACTACGGCTCAAAGCACAATGCGCGCGAAATCTCCTATGCCGCAGAGAATTGCAAGCGCCTGGGAATCAAGCACATGGTTATTCCGCTGGGATTTATCGGCCAGTATTTCAAAAGCGATCTTCTGCTAAGCGGCGGGGAAATTCCGGAAGGCTCGTATGCCGATGAAAACATGAAGAGTACGGTGGTGCCTTTCCGCAACGGAATCATGCTGGCTGTGGCCGCCGGCCTTGCCGAAAGTTATGGCCTTGATACCCTGCTCATTGCAAATCACAGCGGCGATCACGACATCTACCCGGACTGCCGTCCGGAGTTCATC
>JAGCWB010000163.1 GCA_017962065.1 Bacteroidales bacterium | reverse complement strand
GCCAAGACCTGCACGCACGAGGCCATCGTGGTAGAAGGCAACGTTGCCTATATCGACCCTTTGAAGTGCAAGCTCTGCCGCGAGTGTGAGGCCGTCTGCCCCACTGGCGCAATCCACGGCGTAAACTTCCCCAAACCCCTTGACAAGGATGCCGTGAAGGCCCGCATCAAGGAACGCCAGTTAAAAGAAAAGGAGGCCAAGAAAGATGAGTAAGCACACATTCTCCATAGGCGGCGTACACCCGCACGACAGCAAGATCTCCCGGGACTGCGCAATAGAGCAGCTGCCGCTTGCCTCCACCGTTTATCTGCAGCTTTCACAGCATATAGGCGCCCCCGCCAAACCAATCGTTGAGGTAGGGGACAAGGTGAAGGTGGGTCAGCCCATAGCGGAACCCGGAGGCTTTGTATCGGCCTTCATCCACTCTTCCGTGAGCGGTACGGTGAAATCCATCGCCCCCAGGCCGGACCTTGCCGGTAACCCCCAGATGTGCATAGAGATTGCCGTTGAGGGAGACGAATGGGCTGAGGGAATCGACCTTACAGATACCCTGGTTACGGATATTCCGGAGGACAACAAGGCTATTATCGAGAAAATCCGCCTTGCCGGCGTGGTTGGCCTTGGCGGAGCAACGTTCCCTACGCATGTGAAACTGTCGCCGCCTCCCGGCTCCAAGTGCGAGATGGTCATAATAAACGGCTGCGAGTGCGAGCCTTACCTCACGTCGGACTTCCGCGTCCTTTTGGAGAAGGCGGAGCAGGTTGTGGTTGGTGCCGCAATCCTGAGGCAGGTGATGGGTAACGTTCCCTGCACCATTGCCATAGAGGTGAACAAGCCGGAGGCTATCGACCATATTAATGAAGTGATTGCCAAGCTTGGCTTTGAGGGAATAAGCGTGATGCCCATGAAGATGAGGTATCCGCAGGGCAGTGAAAAGCAGCTCATAGACGCCGTGATGCACCGTCAGGTGGGTTCCGGCGCACTTCCCATAAGCGTTGGCGCCGTGGTCCAGAACGTGGGCACCGCGCTGGCCGTATATGAGGCCGTTCTCAAGAACAAGCCGCTTGTGGACAACACCCTCACCGTTACGGGAGACTGCTTCCCCCGCCAGGCAAACCTCTTGGTAAGGGTTGGTACTCCCATGAGCTATATCATCGACCAGCTTGGCGGAGTTCCGGAAGATGCTGTGAAGGTTATAAGCGGCGGCCCCATGATGGGCCGTGCCATCGCAAACCTTGACGCAGGTACCCTCAAGGGCACATCGGCAATCCTATTCCTCACCGCAAAGCAGACGCTCCGCGCCCCTGAGACAAACTGCATCCGCTGCGGAAAGTGCTCGGACGCATGCCCTATGGGCCTGGAGCCTTTCCTCCTTCAGCGTCTTGCCAGGGCCAACGACATGGAGGCTCTTGAGCAGAACGCCGCGCAGGACTGCATAGAGTGCGGCTGCTGCCTGTACTCCTGCCCTGCGCGCATTCCTCTGCTGGACATCATTCGTCAGGCCAAGGGAGCAGTGCTTGGCGCCATACGCGCCCGCGTTGCCGCCGCCAAGGCCGCCGCAGAAGCCGCACCCGTTAAAAAGTAGCGATTATGAGTCAGTTAACTATATCTCCTTCACCGCACATCCACTCGAAGGACTCCACCAGGAGCCTTATGCTGGATGTGGTAATTGCGCTTATCCCGGCAGCCATATGCTCCTTCGTGTTCTATGGCTGGAGGGAAGTCCTCCTCATGGCAGTGAGCGTGGCTTCCTGCGTGCTTCTGGAGTGGGCAATCACCAAGTTCATGCTCAAGAAGCCTTCCACAATTGGGGACTTCTCCGCAGTGATAACCGGTATTCTCCTGGCGCTTAACCTTCCTTATACCACGCCGCTCTGGGTTGTGGTCATTGGAGCAATCGTTGCCATTGGAGTAGCAAAGCTTACGTTCGGCGGCATAGGCCAGAACATATGGAATCCCGCTCTGGTGGGCCGTGTGTTCCTGCTGGTTTCTTTCCCCACTTACATGACAACCTGGGGCGCACCCCAGGGCGTTGTGGACGCCGTGTCTGGCCCCACGCCCCTTGGCGCCATCCAGGAAGGCCTCATGCAGGGCGCAACCGTTCAGGACATCATGGCCGAGCATGGTTATAGCTACTCCCAGATGCTGTTCGCCAACCTTGGCGGCAGTGCCGGTGAGGTCTGCGCCCTTGCGCTCCTGGCCGGCTTTGTGTACCTCTGCATCCGCAGGGTAATAAAGCCTTGGATTACCCTGAGCATCTTTGCTACTGTAGCCCTTACAGCCCTCATCTTCTGGGGCATCAATCCGGAAAGGTTCACGGATCCTCTGTTCAACCTTCTCTCCGGCGGTCTCATCCTTGGCGCCTGCTTCATGGCAACTGACTATGTGACATCGCCCATGAGTCTCTGGGGCGGAGTTATCTTCGGCGTGGGAATAGGCTTCCTTACCATGATGATCCGTTACTTCGGCTCATATCCGGAAGGCGTGAGCTTCGCCATCCTAATAATGAACTCCGTGGTGCCTCTGCTTAACATGTGGTTCCACCAGAAAAAATTCGGGAGGAAGTAGTTATGGCAGTTAAATCCAATCTTACCAACATGGTTCTGGTGCTTGGCCTCACCTGCCTGTTCTGCAGCGCGGTCCTTGGCGGCGCATACGTGCTTACCAAGGACCCCATTGCCGCAGCAGCGGTGGAGAAGACCAACAAAGCCATTTCCCAGGTACTGCCTCATTTCGCTTCAGTGGAGTACAATGAGGAAGGCCATTACTACAAGGCTACGGACGGCGACGCTCTGGTTGGTTACGCCATAGAGTCCACGGCTGTGGGCTTCGGCGGCCCTCTTTCGCTCATCGTGGGCATTACTCCGGACGGGGTTGTTTACAACACCTCCGTTCTCTCTCATGCGGAAACTCCCGGTCTTGGCGCCAAGTGCACACCGGACCAGAAGTTCATGAACCAGTGGAAGGGCTTCAACCCCTCCGTAAAGAAACTCTCCGTGAGCAAGGACGGCGGGGACGTGGACGCAATTACCGCTTCCACTATAACATCGCGCGCGTACACGCAGGCGGTGGAGAATGCATTGAACAAGTTTATGGAGATTCCGGATCAAGTCCGGAATGACGAGGGAGGACAGGACAATGAGTAAGTTTAAACTGATTACCGACGGGCTTGTCAAGAACAACCCTACGTTCGTGCTGCTGCTGGGCATGTGCCCTACGCTGGCAACTACCACATCGGCAATAAACGGTATGTCCATGGGCCTGGCCACGCTGTTCGTGCTGGTGCTGTCCAATATGGCAATATCGGCCCTGGCGCCTGTTCTGCCGGACAAGGTGCACATTCCGGTTTACATTGTGGTCATAGCCACTTTCGTGACTCTGCTGCAGCTTCTTATGCAGGCCTATACGCCCGCAATGTATGAGACCCTGGGCCTGTTTATCCCGCTCATCGTGGTAAACTGCATAGTGCTGGGCCGTGCGGAGGCTTTTGCCAACAAGCACGGAGTGCTGGAAAGTGCATGTGACGGCCTTGGCGTAGGCCTTGGCTTCACCTGCTCCCTCACGGTGCTGGGCCTTGTCCGCGAGATCCTTGGTTCCGGATCCATGTTCGGATGGAACTTCATAGGCGGAAACGACGGCATGCTGGCCTTCGTGATGGCTCCCGGCGCCTTCCTGTGCCTGGGATATCTTATGGTATTGTTTAACAAACTGTTCAAGAAATAGCCATGGAATATTTTCTCATTATAATTTCTGCGATATTCGTCAATAATATCGTCCTTGCACAGTTCCTGGGTATATGCCCTTATCTTGGCGTATCCAACAAGCTGTCAACGGCTACGGGAATGTCCATGGCGGTGTGCTTCGTAATTACCTTGGCCACGCTGGTGACCTATCTTGTGAACCGCTACCTGCTGGTGCCTTTCCAGATTGAGTTCCTCCAGACCATTGCCTTTATCCTGGTTATTGCCGCGCTGGTGCAGATGGTTGAAATCGTCCTCAAGAAGGTTTCTCCCAGCCTTTATCAGGCACTTGGCATCTTCCTGCCGCTTATCACCACCAACTGCGCAGTGCTTGGCGTAGCCATCAATGTTGTAACTAAGGAATTCTCCTTCGTTCCCGGCGGAATGCTCAACCTGGGACAGGCTCTGGTGTATGCCTTTGCCACATCTCTGGGTTACGGCCTTGCCATGGTTATATTCGCCGGCATCCGCGAGCACCTATC
>JAGCWB010000162.1 GCA_017962065.1 Bacteroidales bacterium | reverse complement strand
TCCTTCACCGCTCCTGAATTCGTAAAGGAAGAACTCCCCTTCCGTAGCTGTGGCGCCAATTGCTGCAACCCTGTTTTGTACCGGAGACAATTCAAGCCAGCCTTCTTCAAGCGGCATCAGACTCTCCCATTCCATCCATCCAAGCAGAATGAGTTCCAGAGAATTAAGGTATGGAGGTGTGTCCCCGCCGTCGTTGTACATACCGTTGCTCATGACAGAGAACTGGTACAGACCGCCTGCAACCCCGTCCTTGCCGCCGTTGGTATCGTAAAAGTCAGGAAGGCCCAGGGCATGGCACATCTCGTGCACGCTTTTTCCCATTCCAATCATCTGGGCACCGGAATTACCCCTGAGCTCCGAGCTGCAGAAATAATAGCCGATACGAAGGCTGCCGTCAAGTATTACGCAGGCTTCCTCTTCTTCCCCACAGTCCCGGATATCGGCATGATGGGACCAGATGGCATCGGACGGACCGCCTTCGGCCTGATCGAATCCGGCATAGTAAAATACCGAAAGGTCCAGGACTCCGTCGCCGTCGCAGTCGTAAAGTGAAAAGTCCACTTCGTCGTCAAGTATGGAGAAAGCCTCCTGAAGTGCCTTTTCCGGGGCCACATCCCCTATTCTCTCCCCCGCTACAATCACGTCTCTGCCATAGTCGCGCATGGGCGCATCAAGAAGCACGGGGCCGTAAACATCAAAAACGGGATTGGACAGACCATGGGAGTTTTCACTGAAATACAATGCCATGCGGCTGTTGAGCAGCGAGTCCACTTTTGCGGCCGGGTCTTCCAAAGAAAACTTCACATCCTTGAATTCCACCAGCACAACTGGAATGTGAGGAGAGCCCACAGGAGAAATCTGGGCCCTTGCAAGGAGTCCGGCAAAAAGACAAATCCATATTAGCAGCAGCCGCTTCACTTGAGCCAGATTACGAAATAAATATCCTCACTGTTTTTAAGCCAAAGCGTCTGGTCCTTATAATCAAGCACTTCCACATCGAAATATTCCGATACCCTGGTGTACCCATGATCTACAACGCGGTACAGCACCTTGCATATGTCCCCCGCCTTCATTTCCTTACGCGGAAGGCCGATTATATTTGCTGCTTTAACGTCCTGCCTGTTAAGGAAACGTATGCCCTGGCCGCCGGAATACAGAAGCCGGCCATACTGCTGCCATCCTCCGACGTCATAAACAACATCACCACCGGGAACGCCGTAAGCGCCGGGAACGGTAACCTCCAGAATAGGGTCCACCACAGGTGCAGGAGGATCCGGTTCTGGATCATCTTTGGGTTTTTTCTCACATGCAACGAAGAGGAAAACGCCCAGAGCGAGCGCAGCCAATGAAGAAAATATTGAGACCAAGTAGTTCATACTCTTAGAATCAATATATACACAAATATACGCATTTTCAGCGAAAATTACTAATTTTGCGTCGCAAAAATAGAGATATAAAATGTTAGTGCAGTGTCTGATATTGCTCGCAGGCCTGGCCCTGGTGGTTTTCGGGGCCGATTATCTTGTGGACGGAGCCTCCTCCATCGCAAGGCGCCTTGGCCTTAGCGAGTTCGTCATCGGCCTTACGATAGTGGGCATGGGAACGTCGGCCCCGGAGATGGTGGTAAGTTTCATAGGCGCCATTCAGGGAAATTCAGACATTTCAATCGGCAATGTCGTTGGCTCAAACATTTTCAATACTCTCCTTATCCTTGGCATCACCGCCATGATTCTTCCAGTGTCCATAACGGAAAGCAACAGGAAAAAGGACATACCCATGAACATAGTCATCACCGTCCTCCTTATTCTGCTAGGCCTGGAAGCAACAATCTTCGGCTTTGGCACGGACGGCCTGAGCCGATTGGACGGTGCCATCCTGATTGCCCTGTTCATCGGCTATATGATTCATTCATTTACCCAGAAAGACGATGTACAGGCCGATGAAAACGGGAAAAGCATCAATCCCTGGCTGGCTGTGCTTATGATTCTGGGCGGCCTGGCGGCCCTTGTCTTTGGCGGACGCATGTTCGTGAATTCGGCCACTGCCATTGCTAAGGACCTGGGGGTAAGCGACAAATTCATCGCCATCACCATACTTGCCGGCGGCACTTCAATGCCAGAACTGGCTACATGTGTAGCGGCCGCCGTCAAAAAGAAGGGTCAGCTGGCACTTGGCAACATCATAGGCTCTAACGTATTCAACATCCTCCTTATCCTTGGCGGATCGGCCCTTATCCATCCCCTGTCGTTTTCAGACATCACGTACGTAGACCTTGGCGCCCTGCTACTTAGCGCCGTGGCACTTCTTACAAGCTGTTACGTGGGCAAAAAAAACATGCTGGACCGTCTGGACGGCAGCATGTTCCTTGTTATCTGGGCCGCTTATATGGCCTGGCTGATTATTAAATTATAGCAGGTTTCTCTGCTCTTTTTCGCTTACGGGATTGCTGTAAATGCGCAGGAAGATATCCTTTAGCTGGTCACGGTCCAGCGAGGGTTCGGCCATCATCAGGCGCTGGGCAACATAGGCCTTGAAGCCTTCCATGTCTTCCGGAGTATAGTAGCAGCCATACTTGCTTCCGCCGTTAACCATGTCGTAGGCCATGTAATTGGTTTTCCACAGCTTGTAGGCCTTTATAATGCGGTTGTCCAAGGTGTGACGCAGACTTTGGTAGCGGTCGTTCTTGTCGGCGTTGGCGGCATCCTGTATTTCCTCTTCCGTAATGGGCTCTACAATAGCAAGGTGAACGTGACCTTTTTTCTGGCGTATGCCCATCATTATGCTCTGGAGGTCTTCCGTTTCCCCTTTTACGTACTTCTGGGTGCGGGAAATGAGGATTTCCCTGGCTTTGAGTATGTCACAGGGCTCATATTCGTAGGAAATGCTGAAGGGAACGATGTTCAGTTCCTTGAAGTTTTCCACGAAATCCTTGGTACCACTCATGTCCAGCATCTTCAGAAGGCCCTGTTCCGTGGTGTCAGTGCCATCCTTGGTACGCCCCTGGCGCTGGGCAATCCATACGGAAGAAATGCCAGATGTAATTGTTTCGCGGATATACTTGGACAGAAGCTGTGAAGAAAGGTAAAGTTCACGGGCCGATATGCCGCGAATAACCTTGATCATGCGGTTGGAACGGATAAGCAGTTCCACCGACTTTTGCTTTAGAAGATTATCCCCTACGCAAATCTGGGTTTCCGGGATTTTGTAGTGCTGCAGCAGTATCTGAAACAGTGCCGGGTCCAGGATAATGTCCCTGTGGTTGGACATGGTAAGGTATTTGGTGCCTTCCTTTTCCATGTTCTCCAGTATATCCACGCCCTCGTATGTAAAACTGGTCATACTGGTATCCACCACCCAGTGAATGGCTTTGTTCATAACTATGCGCTGGAACTCGTCCACGGTGTGGATATTCCTTAGCATCTCCGGAAGGAAGGTTTCCGGCTTGTCCGGGAAGATTACTTTAGAGACCCATTTTGCATTGGGATGATTGGAAAGGCGCGTTAACGCAGAGGAGGCTTCCTCATCCGAATAAGGGGCTATATCGCTGAATTCTGTCAAATCCATCATTTCGTAGGTTTTAGACTCACAAAATTACAAAAATTATTCCACTTTTTCAAGCAGCGAACTGTCTCCGTAACTTAAAAAACGGAAGTCGTGCCGCAGTGCATAATCGTAGATTGTACGCCAATCGCCTTTTACAAAGGCCGATACCAAAAGAATTAGGGTACTTTCCGGCTGATGGAAATTAGTAACCAGCTTATCTACAAGGCGGAATTTGAAGCCGGGGACAATGATAATGCGGGTGCCGGCAACAAGGCTCTCAAGATTATTGGCATCCAGATAATCAACTATTGCCTTAAGGGCCTCTTCCGTGGAATATGGATATTCCCTCGTATAAGGTGCCCACTGCTCTACATCGGCCGGTTTTCCCGTTTCCAAGATACTTACGCCAATGTAGTACAAAGATTCCAGAGTGCGTACGGAAGTGGTTCCTACGGCAATTACGGGGCCTTTATGAGCAATTAGCCGATTAAGAAGATCTTTGGTGACCACGAACGGCTCCCTGTGCATGGGGTGCTCGCTAACCAGGGAACTCTTTACGGGCAGGAAGGTGCCGGCGCCAACGTGAAGGCAAACCGTCTCGCTGTCTATCCCCTTGGCTTTAATGCGGTCCAGAACGTCCTGCGTGAAATGCAGACCGGCAGTAGGAGCCGCTACAGAGCCGCGTATATGGGCATAAAGCGTCTGGTAACGCTCGCTGTCGATAGCCTCCGATTCACGGTTAAGATACGGCGGAATGGGCACGGTACCTGCGCACTCGAGCACGCGGGAAAAAGGACTGCCGTCCTTCCATGTAAAACGCACAAGTCCGGTCTGCCCTTCCCTGCTTTCCAAATGGGCCTCAAGGCCTATGTCGGCTATATCCTTGTCGTTTTCAGGATTATAAAGGTGCAGCACGTCGTCCTTCCACTTCTTGGCATTGCCAATTACGCATTTCCAGGTTGTCTGTTCCGTTGCAGCAAATGCGGTATTGTATTCTACGGGCTGTACAGGCTCCAGACAGAAGATTTCTATATGCGCACCGGTCTCGCGCTGGAAATGAAGCCTTGCAGGGACTACTTTTGTATCGTTGAATACCATCAGGGCTCCCTCCGGCAAAAGATCCGGCAGATCACGGAAAACGAACTCATCCACTTTTCCGTTTTTGTAATGCAGAAGTTTGGACGCATCACGCTCCGGAAGAGGATATTTCGCTATTCTGGAGTCCTCCAGGCTATAATTATAGTCCTCGATATGGATTTCTGGTATCATCAAATTCTCAAATTTAGGGCAAAGTTATACTATTTATCGGAAATACAGAAATGTCGCGAAAAATCTCCAAAAACAATCATTTGAGTTTACAAAATTGAAACAATTTTTAACACAAACATGTGTATAATTGTGACGATGATCACAAGTAAGTACAACGGCTTTAGCACTGCTGCTAAAACAATATAAGATTTATTTATAATACGTTTGAGTTAACGATTATATTACCGATAATCAAAGACTTATAAGTTTTAACTAAAGCATTGTATAATATATAGTGTGATAATCCTCGTTTTACAGCCTTCAAAAGGCATATTTAGCCAATGTAAATTTTTGCTAAAATCAAATTATTACTCTAATACTCAGTATTTTAATATCATTTATATAAAGTATTGATTTATATATGCGATTTATCGAATTATCCCCCACTCCGCCATGCCCGTTACAAATATGATTTGCTTTTTACATTTGTATTGTTTACTTTTGTATCGGCAAAGTTTAGATATATGAATCGTCGTCTTTTACAGTTTTTGCAGGCCGAAAATCTCACGCAGACACAGTTTGCCGATACTCTGTCGGTAGCGCGCGGCAGCGTGTCCCATATCTTGTCGGGCCGTAACAAGCCGGGATACGATTTTTTGGAGAGCCTCATGCTCCACTACCCTAATCTAAACCTGGAATGGCTTCTTACCGGACGCGGTAGAATGTACCGTGAAACAGGCCCAGAATCGGCCTCAGACCCTGCTCAAATGGATCTTTTTGCCACCTCCGCCACTCAAGAGAACCGCAAAATTGAGCGCATTATCGTGTACTACGACAATAATACCTACCAAATTTTCAATTCTCAGGAATAATTTTCTTATTTTTGTACCAGTTATGAACTGGTTCAGAAAAAAAGACAAGGCTGCCCTTTCGCGGGAAATTGCCGGACTCAAGTTTGCCAATCCGCTTGGAATTGACTACCCGTGCCAGCGCCCGGATGCCGGCTTTATAGCCCTTACTCCGGACAGCAACAATATGCTGGACTGGATTGCAAAAGTAGAAGATTATCGCAAAAACACCATTCTGGGGGTTAACCTTCACACAGATATCCTGCGCTCCTTCTCCCTGGTGTACGACTTTGCCAACTTCATTGTAATAGATCCGGACAGCGACAACGGCATAGACTCCCCCGACATTTCGGACATAGCCCAGCTTCTGGACGAGATTGTAAACCTAAGGCTCTGTTACGAGGGCTATACCCCTGTTTTCTTACGCATATCCAAGGAGGATACTCCTGACGAAATACATCCCCTGTGCGCCTGTGCAAGGCTTTCCGGCCTGGATGGCATAGTTGCGCCGGATCCCCTTAAAGTCAAGCTGGTAATGGAAGAATGTCAGGGACGCGTCCCCGTGATGGGGGTTGCCAATTCAGAAGAGCAGGCCCTAGAGGAGTTATCCGCCGGCGCTACCCTGGTTCTTACAAACCTAAGGCCCATTCCCTTTGCAAAGCTGCTTAAAAAACTATGATTGACGCCTGTATATGCACCATAGGCGATGAAATACTCATCGGCCAGGTGGTGGACACCAATTCTTCTCATCTTGCAATAGCCCTTGAAGAGGCCGGGATCCACGTCAAACGCATGATTTCGATTGGCGACGACAGTGAGGAAATAGCCTCGATATTGAGCCGTGAACTGTCTCAAAACGCCATTGTAATATCAACCGGAGGCCTGGGACCCACCAAAGACGACATCACCAAGGCCGTCCTTGCCCGTATTTCCGGAGCAAAAGGCTTTGTAGAGCATCCAGGCCAGCTGGAGATGGTGCACAAGATCCTCAGCCGCCGCGGAATAGACATTCTTCCCAACAACCTTGCCCAGGCTCAGGTGCCGGATACGGCCGAAGTAATTGTAAACCAGCTTGGCACGGCCCCCATAATGGTTTTCCGCAACGTTCAGGGCGGCGGAACGCTTTATGCCCTGCCGGGAGTGCCGCACGAAGCCGTTGGCGCAATCCCAGCCGTTATGGAGGACATACGCAGTCATCAGCCGCTGGACAGCATAATGCACCGTAATATTATGGTATACGGGATTGCGGAATCGGCGCTTTCGGAGCGCATAGCCCCCTGGGAAGATGCCCTGCCGACCGATATGCACCTTGCATACCTTCCCAATCCCCTCACGGGAATACGTCTGCGCCTTTCAATCTACGGAGGAAACGCAGCGGAGCAGCAGGAACGCATAGAAAACGCTTTTAAGCAGCTTAAAACCCTTCTGGGGCCCCTGGTATATGCCGATAAAGATTCGGACCTTGAAACGGCTGTAGGAGAACTTTTGAAGGTTTCGGGCAAAACCCTTTCCGCCGCAGAATCCTGCACCGGCGGAGAGATCGCCCACCTTATCACCTCCGTTCCCGGTTCATCGGCCTATTTCCTTGGCTCTGTGACGTCTTACGCAGTGCCGGTGAAGGAGAGCGTACTTGGAGTGCCTTCGCGCGTTATAGAGGAAAATGGAGTGGTAAGCAGCCAAGTTGCCGCAGCCATGGCCGAAGGAGTGCGCCGCCTTACCGGCAGCGATTACGCCGTCGCAACCACTGGCCTTGCCGGCCCTTCCGGCGACGGACAGAATCCGGTGGGAACAGTATGGATCGGCGTGGCCGGACCGGCCGGAACAAAGACCG
>JAGCWB010000161.1 GCA_017962065.1 Bacteroidales bacterium | reverse complement strand
TTGATGTTGTTCTCCTTGTAAAGTTCGTTGCCCAGCGTTACAATGTTCTTGTGGGTGATATTGGCGTTGGAGTCGAACTTGCTGCCGGTAGCCGCATTTGAGGACTTGATGTAATCCTTTATGAAATCCCTCTTCTTGCGGAGGTCCGTTCCGCGGTCGAAGGTTTCAATATATTCCAGGGCTGCCTTCTTGTTGATGGACATAAGGGATTCCACAACCTGGCGGCGGATTTCCTGGCTGGACATTTTATCATAGATGAACAGGTTGTCCACCACAGATACAACTACATCTTCCGGTACGGGCTGACCGGTATGGACGAAGGCGAGACGGATTCCGTTACACAGTTTCTCGCGGTCGAATTCTTCAAAGGTTCCGTTGGTTTTTCTTACTTCCATATAGGTTATAGGTCTAATTATCAATTAGTTCCGTAAGGCCCCTAAACATTAGGGGGGAAAAAGTGACGGACTGCCGCTTTTGACAATCCGTCATCTCTTTTGCAAAGTTAAGGGCTCTGCACGTATTTGTCGAGTGCCGCCGCAAAAAGTTTTCAACAATCTTTTTAACAAACGGCCGGGGCGTACACTAGTAGCCGAAAACTTCTTCCAGTGAAACCATCTTCACGGGGCCAAGGGAACGAAGGAAATTCATATCCAGATCCTTGGAATCGCCCAAAATGCTGTAGTTGTAGGTACGGCCCTTGATCCAGCGCTCATGAGTGGCAAGGAGATCGTCCATGGTAAGGTCTCCCACTTTCTCGAAGATGACCTTCTCACGGGGCTCGGTGAGGCCCAGTTCCTTGGCATTCAGATAGCTGTAAAGCACACTTATGCCGATGGTACGCTGGGTGCGCAGACGGGCAAGGAGTGCCTGCTTTGCAATCTCCAGGTTCTCCTGGGCAACGGGCAGATCTTCGATGATCTCGTCGAAGCCCTCAACGGCTTTCTGCAGTTTGTCGTTCTGGGATGCGATGGTGGCACGGAAGGAGTAGGTGTCGTCCTTGAAGGAAGGTTCCGACAGCCATGCGCCGGCGCTGTATGCAAGGGCGCGGGATTCCCTCATCTCCTGGAACACTATGGCGTTCATGCTGCCGCCGTAGTACTCGTTAAACAGTTCGATATAAGGGACCTGGTCAAGCTGGAAGGACTCTCCCCTGTCGGAATACTGTAAGTAACTGAACTGACGTGCGTTATAGTGAGCCATTACAACCTGTTTTTCAGGTGTGAGGCGCTTCACGGCATAGGTCTTGGTGAGAGGCTGCAGGCCTTGGGCCTTATGGGTACGGGAAAGCATGGCCTTAAGCTCCTCCAGCGAAGCGGGACCGTAGTACAGGATCTTGTGCTGGGAGCCGAGGAGACTGTTCAGGGAAGCAAGCACCTGCTCCGGAGTAAGGGTAGCCACCTGTGCGTTGGAAAGGGTTCCTTCGCGCACATAATCGGCACCATAAGTAAGATAGGTCCGGATGGCCGATACACAGGCCCTCTGGTTAAGCATGTTGTCCTGACGTTCGCGCAGGAGATCGCCCTTGAGTTCGCCAAGGATTTCCTCATCGGCCTTTAAGGTAGTGAGGTGGTTCTCAGACAGTTCCAGAGCTTTTTCAACATTCTCGCCAAGGCCGGTGATGTTAAGCACGGTGGTGTTGCCGCCAACGTTGATGACGCCGCTGCAGGCAAGACGGTACATGGCCGATGCATACTCTTCGCCGCTCATGTTTTCCGAACCAAGATAACCCCAGTAATCGGCTGCAATATCAAGCACGGGATCGTTCTGGGAACCCTTGTCGTAACGGAAGATGAGGGTGGCGATGTCGTTCTTTTCGTTCTTCTTGTAAAGGAGTTCAAGACCTTCGAATTCGCTTACGGTCATATCCTTCTCCCAATCCACGAATACGGGCTCGATGGGGGCGGGTTCAGATGCTGCGATTTCGGCCAGGAAGGCGCTCTGTTTGTCGCGGTTGGTGGCAATGGGGGTAATCTTGGGAGCGTCAATCTTCTTTACGTCCTTATCCTCGCCAATGCGCTTGTACACAATTGCATAACTGTTAGCGGCAAGATACTCGTTGGCCCATTTCACGATGTCTTCCTTGGTGAGTTTCTCAATGCGGGAAAGCCTGGTGACTTCTTCTTCCCAGGATGTGCCATTGATAAAGGAATTCACAAATTTGCTGGCCCTTGAACGGTTGGAAACCAGGGACTGCATATAGCCAAGTTTCTCGTTTGCAATTGCAGCTTCAAGAAGTTCGTCCGGGAAATCTCCGTCGCGAAGCTTGGCAACCTCCGCAAGAAGGATGTCGCGAACCTGCTCCAGGGTCTGGCCCTCCTTGGGCATGCCGATAGCCATGAACAGGCCCCAGTCCGAACGGTCGTAAGGGAATACGTAGCCGCCCAGGATGGCCTGGTTGCGGATGCAGTCCATGTCGATGAGGCCGGCCTGGCCGTTGAAAAGGATGCTGCCCACGATGTCGGAAAGCTCGCTCTCCCTGAAGCTTGCGCCGGGAGTGCGCCATCCCATCATGACAAACTCTGATTCAAAGCCATACACCTCCTTTTCCTTGGGAGTGGTGATGGGCTCTTCTTCTGCGATTGTGCGCTCTGGAAGATTGGGATTGGGTTTCCACTCGCCAAAGTATTTCTTAATGATCTTAATGGTCTCGTCAGGATCGAAATCGCCTGACATGCAGATTGCAACGTTGTTGGGAACGTAATAAGTATCCTTCTGATAGCGGATTGCCTTGAGGGAAGGATTCTTAAGGTGATCCTGCGTGCCGATGACGGTCTGGGTGCCGTAAGGATGGTTGGGATAAAGCATTGCGTCAATGGCGTCCATGCTCTTTTCGTCATCAGATACCATTGAGGTGTTCTTTTCCTCATAAACTGCCTCCAGTTCCGTGTGGAAACCACGGAATACGCAGTTCATGAAACGGTCGGCCTGAATCTTTGCCCAGTTTTCAATCTGGTTGGAGGGGATTTCCTCTACGTAGCAGGTTACATCGTTGGAGGTGTATGCATTGGTGCCTTCCGAACCGATGATGGACATCAGTTTGTCGTACTCGTTGGGGATGGCAATCTGCGATGCCGCAAAGCTCACCTGGTCTATCTCTTTGTACAGGGCCTCGCGCTCTGCAGGGTCCGTGAGGGTGCGATAAACCTCGAACAGGCTGTCTATTTGCTCCAGCAAGGGTTTTTCGGCCTCATAGTCCTGAGTACCGAACTGCTGGGTACCCTTGAACATCATGTGCTCCAGATAGTGGGCAAGGCCTGTGTTATCGGCAGGGTCGTCCTTACCACCCGCGTGCACGGCGATGTTTGCCTGGATGCGGGGTTCGTCCTTGTTTACGGTCATGTAAACCTTTAGACCGTTGTCAAGGGTGTAGATGCGGGTTTGCATGGGATCGCCTTTTACGCTCTGGTATTGTGAGCAGGCGCTTGCGGCCACAACGGCGGCAATGAGAATAAGAAGGAATTTTTTCATTGTACAAGTACTGTTTAATTGCACTACTTTTAACCAAACACAAAAGTAAGCAAAAAAATCGTATCTTTGCAGTCTTAATTGAAAATTAAAAGCAACAATTATATGAAAAATTTTGTAGAAGAGCTCAAGTGGCGCGGAATGATCCAGGACATAATGCCCGGAACGGAGGAAAAACTTATGGAAGGCCCCCAGGCCGCATACGTTGGAATTGACCCTACGGCGGATTCCCTCCATATCGGCCACCTCGTTAGCGTAATGATACTCAAGCACTTCCAGAACTGTGGGCACAAGCCTTTCGCCCTGGTTGGCGGTGCAACCGGTATGATTGGCGACCCTTCAATGAAATCGGCCGAACGCAATCTTCTGGACGAGGCCACCCTGGCCCACAACGTTGCATGCCTCAAAGCCCAGCTGGCCCGTTTCCTGGATTTTGACTCCGACGCCCCCAACAAGGCCGAGCTCGTGAACAACTACGACTGGATGAAAGACTACACCTTCATCAACTTCATCCGCGATATAGGCAAGCACATCACCGTCAATTATATGATGGCCAAGGACTCCGTGAAAAAGCGTCTTTCCCGCGACTCTTCGGAGGGCATGTCCTTCACCGAATTCAGCTACCAGCTGCTGCAGGGCTACGATTTTTACTGGCTGTGGAAGAACCGCGGCGTGGTGCTCCAGCTTGGCGGCAGTGACCAGTGGGGCAACATCACCACCGGCACGGAACTCATCCGCCACATAGACGGAGGCGAGGCT
>JAGCWB010000160.1 GCA_017962065.1 Bacteroidales bacterium | reverse complement strand
TCGGAAATGCTTACCATCCAGCCCTGAGGCTCGTAGGAATCAAGTATATAAGTGATTCCAACGGGTACTTTCACCTCATAGGCAGCGCTCTTGGTCTGGCCGGCCGTCATGCTCTGGAAAACGGAATCGTCAATGATTATCTGAAGCTTAACCGCGGCCGATGACTTGGGAACCTCTATCACGGTTCCACCGGCAAGGGTAATAAGGACCGCGTCCTCGCGGGTATCGGCATCAATTGATAAGATAAGGCCACCTACGCTGGATACAGCTTTGCCGATATAAGACCAATTGCTGCTGCCGTAGCGTACGTACCAATTGCCGTCTTCAATCTTGAATTCGGGTGTGGGGGCGTCGGAGCCATCCTTGCCGTCCACGCCGTTGGCACGGACCCTTTCACCGTCCACATGTATCCATTTTCCGTCAAGCGTCCAGTAGTAATTGCCGTCGGCATCGTCCTGCGCCACGCTTATGGCCGGGGTTTTGCCGTCCTCACCGTCCTTACCGTTCAGGATGGTCTTTACTATTGTTTCCCCACTGGTGTTAACCAAAGACAGCCTGTAACCTGTGCCGTCTTCCAGGTTTTCCACACTCTGGATGAAATACTTTCCGCTTAGCAGCTGGCTTATGGTTGTAACCTGGCTGTTCAGCTCCTTAACCTTTTCTTCCAGCGTAGTGAGCCTTTCCTCAACGTCTGTCAGGCGCTTTTCAAGCTCCTGGGTGCAGGCCGATAAGACAAGGGACAGCGGAAGAAGTAATAACAGTAGTTTTTTCATATCGTAATTTACTCAGCTGTGACTTCCAGCTTTATCTTGTAAGTTTTGCTGTCGGACAGGGTAACCGTGGCCTCAATTAGGTGGCTGCCGGCCGTAAGTGTTACGGATGCAGCGTTAACGGACGTTCCGTCCACTTTCCAGCTTGCATTCACGGGGTCGGAGCCGTCGGGCGTAACAACAGCAAGGTTGAATGCGCTGCCGGCCTCATAGACGCCGTTTCCGGGATTGTCGATGAACGGGAAATCCACGCCGCTGACCGAAGGGTAGCTCACCGTGGCGGTAACCTTGCCGCCAGCATAAGAAATATTGCTCAGGGTAATCTCAGATGTAACTCCTTCCCAATCCACGGCCGCAAACGAGGTAACATTCTCGCCGCCGGGGAAAGGAATGCGGGTTTCATCATAGGCAAGCGCATAACCCTCATAATCACATTCCTGCTGAATACGATCCTGGTCCTGGGCAGGTACAATATAATAGCAGGGATGTTCTGCATTCTCGTTAATCTGATTGGTCTGCTCCCAGTTATACCAAAGATCGTGGGCCGAAATATTCTTCTCTTTTTCTACGTATTGGTAGCCGTTCCATTCGTATACCCATACCGACACCTTATGGGCAGTGGACTTATCTATATGATACACGATAAGACCGGGGCCGCCGGGCAAATAAGCATCCCAGCCCTCATTGGAGCGGCATTCATACAGGAAATACTCACCATCCGTGGATGTTGGCGTCTTATATGCAACCGCAACCTCATTGTTCACTGCAGGAATTGTCACGGGACCTTTGGGGAGCTCCAGAATGTCACTTTCATCGGCCCAGCCCAAAAGGATTCTTTCCTCCAGATTAAAGTACGGAGGAGTTCTTCCGTTGTTATTGTATGAGCCGCTGCACATGGTGGAATAACTGTAGGGATCGGCTCCCATGCCATGATAATCGCCAATTTCCGTTCCAGCATCGCCGTAATCGGTGTCGTAGAAATCCGGAAGGCCCAGGGAATGACCGAACTCGTGGCAGGTGGTGCCAATGCCGCACATAGTAGAGCCCTGATAACCTTTCAACTCGGAAGTACAGAAGTACTTATTCAGCTGCTTCCCATCGAAATCATTCCCGTTTACGATATCCTCTATCTCAGAGCCCAACATCTCCCACTGGTGCGGCCAAATAGTACTTGTAGAGCCACCTTCGGCCTGATTGTAACCGGCATAATAAAAGAGAATCATGTCCACTTGGCCGTCATTGTCGTAGTCGTAATCGGAGAAATCAATATCGAGGTCTAGCTTCTTGCATGCCTCGAACACGGCCAGTTCCGGAGCCACATCACTACCCGGGGAACCACTGTCGGCACCATAGGCAGACATATTGCTGTCCAAAGTAACCGGACCGTACACGTCAAATATCGGTGTGAATGTCCCATTGGAATTATCCACATAGAAATCCTTCACGGACCCGGTACCACCGTTGTAGCTGTAGCCATGCTGGTTCAAGAGATTGTCAAACATGGTGTTTGGATCGCTAATCGTAAAGCCCTTATCCTTAAAGGCTGCCAGAACAACCGGAATATGACGTTCTCCAGTTGTCATAGAATATGAAGCCTTACGGACTGGCCTTCTCCTTGCCGCAGCCTTGGCACGGGCTTTCACACGGAATTGCGCAGGCGTCTCATCGGAAATGCGGTAGAATCCGTTCTGGTCCATAACCAACAGATTGCCATGGGTATCGGTAGCCCAGTGCACCCACTCGTCACCGTGAAGGATAATCTCTATAACGGAGCCGTCCGGCTGGGTAAAATTGACTACGCCCCGTTTTGCAGGAATAGCCCACAGGGAAATGCACATGCAAGCTCCAATCAATATGCTTAATATCTTTTTCATCACTTCTATTCGCTAATAATTACACCTCTGCCCTTTGCATCGCCAATCCAGGCTTTGCCGTCGGCAACCTTAAGGACATACCAATTATAGTTTCCGGACACGACGCTGGTCTTGTTCTGTTTCCAGGCCACATTAACCGTTACAGCCGTTCCAACCGGATCGGTTGTGGAATAGCCGCTTACCACCACCTGCTCCTCCTGGGCAGGATCAAGCAACGCGAAGGTGAGAGCATCTCCGGTGAGATAAGTGACAAGCTGGTCGGTTCCGGCGGTGTAAATGCGCTCCTGAGTGCCCAGGTACAGGCCTTCCTTGTCGTACTGGGTTACATATTCAGGATTGGCGGGGGTAGAATCCTTGCGGAAGATAAAGACCGGATTCTGGATGCTGCTAGTGCTCTTGTAGCAACTGAAGAGCGGATCCCCATTACCGGTGTTTGGATTGTAACGTATAATTGTAGCTTCTCCTGCAGAGGCAGTGATGGTTGCCTTACCGTCATCGGCAACAGATATGGTCCAGGTTGCGTTATCAGTAACCGTATCGCTGGTCAAAAGCTTGTTCTTACTTCCGGCCGATGCCAGATAGCTGTCTTCACCCACAACAAGATTCCATTTGCCTTCTGCAGTAGCGCTGCTCTGCAAAGTAATGACCTGCACATTAGCAGGTACGGTCTCTATTTCACCGCCATCCACCGTAACACTCTCGGCCTTGCGATTATTCGGATTCTGAGTGGTTCCTATAGCATAGTCTGCAGTTTCGGTGCCCTGCCTGATGTGTACGATGAGAATCTCGTCCCCGTCTTCCAGGTCGGAAACATCCGTCACAAGTACATAGGAGTCGGATCCGGGTTGAAGTTTGTAGGTGACATCGCCCTCGGCAAGGGTCACATTCACCGGAAGAACGTGTCCGGCGGCCAGTTCACGGCTGGCGGCAATGGTGAGAGTCTTGGAAATGGTGTAATTCTCTGTCTGGGCCTCGATGCTAAGCTCGCAGCCGGCAGGGAAAGTAAACGGCAAAACGCCCATCATGGTAGCGCCGTCAATGGCAAGACCGTCGGGGTGCAGTACAGTAACGCTGTTCTCGCCGGCAAGTACTTCTCCCAAATCGGCCGATGCCAGGTCAAGGGTAACGGTACCGGCAATGTCGGTTTCGGTACTGAGGCTCACGGTAACGGAGGAAATGCTTTCTCCAGAAAGGTCCACGCCGCTCTGGTTGTTGAAAGCAACCTTGAGGAAGGCGGCCAGGCGCTTGAAAGCCACTGTTACGGTAGGGGTAGTGGAACTTACCTCAAACTCCTGAGAAACCAGAATATCGGCAGCGGCGTCAAATGAGCCGTTAACCTGAGTCTGGGTTGCAGGAATCTCCAACACGGGATCGCCCTCAGAAAGCATGGCAGTATAAGGATAATAGGCATAATAGTTACCGGCCTCTTCCACGGTTCCTTCGAATGAGCCATTGTCCACGCTCCCCTGGAAGGCGGGAGTGAACTCATAGTTATGATCGGTGTCGGTAACGCCCAGACGGTCTGTCTCCAGCCACTGGACGTGCGTGCCGTCGGTGGTGGCAGTCTTGGTGACGTCTGTGACTACAGTGAGCTTTATTACCCCGTTTTCAATTGCCGGAGCCTCTTTTTCCTGCTTGCAGGAAGCCAATGAAATGGCAACTGTGGCCATCATGGCTGCATAGAATAACTTTTTCATAAGGCAGCAGGATTAAAAGTCAAGGATGGACGGAGCCAGGAAGAACAAAGGATCGTCAGTAATCAACTCCGTGCCGGGATCTCCGGGGTTACCGAACCCCGAAGCCTGGAGTACGGCTTTTTCTGCATACAGGCTCACGGCCTCGCAGAGGGGGGCTTCATAAGAAGCCTTGCGTAAGATTTTCATTAGTTAATAAGGTATTATTTGTTATTGTTTTTCCATTCAAACGAATAGAGTATCGATTCAACCTGGCGCAGGTACTGGCGCTTGTCGTAGCGGGGGGCGTACACAAACGCCTCCAGCACAATTATATCCTTGCCGTCCTGGCTATAGAATGAGTGAGACACAAAAGGACCGCCCATAAAGTCCCCTTTCACTTCCCAGAAGCCGCGGGTCTCCACGAAGTTGCGGCCATGGTAGCGCAGGGAACGGGTTACGGGATCCTGGGCCTGAGAAGTTGTCATGTAAGAGCCTTCGAACATGCCGGGCACGTTTTCCTGCATGATGCGGTTGCGCTCCTTAATTATATTCTCCATTGAGAAAATTTCATCGGCCGATGCATTTACCGGATACTTGTAAACCAGCACGGTCTGGTTGGTGTACTGCTTTTCATCGGCAATCCATACGAAGTCGTCGGTGAATTTGCGGCAGCGATAGCCTGTGGGGAAATGCATTATGCCGCCGGTAACCTTTTCCACAGGCTCCTGCAAGGCGCACTCCTCGTAAAGTTTGGCGTTTGCAATCACGCGGTCGCGCTCCGACTGCTCGAAGAATTCGGCAATGGTCGTGCTTGACTCGCCAAACAGTTCAAGGGCCTGCTGGTCGGTGGCCGCATTTATCTGAACCACCGCCTGGGGCTGGGCCCAGACGTTGTTTTTGTAAACCACGCCGTTTGTTGCGTTCTGCGGATTAATGTTCACCAGCAGCAGGTTGCGGTGCATCTTGAACATG
>JAGCWB010000019.1 GCA_017962065.1 Bacteroidales bacterium | reverse complement strand
TCTCTACCAGGGGGAAAGCGGAACGGATGAGCTGGTTCACGCGGGTTTCCACGGCGCGCAGTTCCTCGTCCGTCATTTTCTGGAAGTGGGAGAAGTCAAAGCGGAAGTAATCCGGACCTACGAATGAGCCTTTCTGCTCTACGTGGGTGCCCAGTACAACGCGAAGGGCCTGGTGCAGCAGGTGCGTGCAGGTGTGGTTGTTCTGGATGTGACGGCGGCGGGCATTGTCCACTACCAGGTAGAAGGTCTGGCTGCTTACTGAGGGCAGACGCTCGGCCAGATGGATGGTGAGGTTGTTCTCCTTCACCGTGTTCAGGATCTGGATGCGTTCGCCGTTTTCACCCTCGATAAAGCCTGTGTCGCCAACCTGGCCGCCCATCTCGGCATAGAATGGGGTGCGGTCGAACACCAGCTGGAAGTACTCCTTGTTCTTTTGCTTGACAGTGCGCTGTTTAAGCAGGTGAACGCCCTTGATTCGGAGGACATCGTAGCCTACGAATTCAACATCGGCCTCCTTGAAGACCATCCAGTCGCCGAATTCGTTGGCGGTGGCGTTGCGGGCGCGCTCCTTTTGCTTTTCAAGCTCTACGTTAAAGCTCTTGAGGTCTACGGTATAGCCTTTTTCGGCTGCTATTAACTCCGTGAGGTCGATGGGGAATCCGTAGGTGTCGTACAGCACGAAGGCATCCGTGCCGGCGATTACCTTGTTGGCCGCATTCTTGGCCATGTTCTCTTCCAGCATCCTTATACCGCGGTCCAGGGTGCGCAGGAAGGCGTTTTCTTCTTCCTTGATAACGTTTTGGATAAGCGGCTGCTGGGCCTTGAGCTCGGGATATGCCTCGCCCATATCGGCCACCAGCTGGGGGATGAGGCGGCAGAGGAAGGGCTCGGTGAAACCAAGGAAGGTGTATCCGTATCGGACTGCACGGCGGAGGATTCGGCGGATCACGTAGCCGGCTTTAACGTTGGAGGGAAGCTGGCCATCGGCAATTGAGAAGGCTATGGCACGGATATGATCGGCAATCACTCTCATTGCAACTTCCACGTTGCCGCCTTCGGTATATTTGTGGCCGCTGAATTCTTCCACTCGGCCGATAAGGCCGCTGAAGACGTCGGTCTCGTAGTTGGACTTTTTGTTCTGCAGGATCATGCACAGGCGCTCGAAGCCCATGCCGGTGTCGATGTTATTGGCGGGGAGGGGTTCAAGGTGACCGTCGGCCTTGCGCTCATACTGCATGAACACCAGGTTCCAGATTTCAATGACCTCGTCGTTGTCTGTGTTTACAAGCTCGCGGCCGGGTTTGGCGGCGATTTCCTCGTCTGAGCGAAGGTCTATGTGAATCTCTGAGCAGGGGCCGCAGGGACCTGTATCGCCCATTTCCCAGAAGTTGTCGTGCTTGTTGCCGGTGAGCACATGATCGGCCGGAAGGTGCCTGAGCCATGCTTCCTCGGCCTCCGTGTCCTTGGTGGTGCCGTCCTCGGCCGATCCTTCGAATACGGTGGCGTACAGCTTGGTCTTGTCAATCTTGTACACCTCTGTCAGAAGCTCCCATGCCCAGTCGATGGCCTCTTTCTTGAAGTAGTCGCCGAAACTCCAGTTGCCAAGCATTTCGAACATGGTGTGGTGGCGGCCGTCGTGGCCCACTGCCTCAAGGTCATTGTGTTTGCCGCTTACTCTCAAGCACTTCTGGCTATCGGCCGCTCGTTTGAACTTGGGCACGCTGTTGCCAAGGAAGATGTCCTTGAACTGGTTCATGCCGGCGTTGGTGAACATTAGGGTAGGGTCGTTCTTGATTACCATTGGGGCGCTGGGCACAATGGTGTGGCCCTTTGAAGCGAAGAAGTCCAGATACTTCTGACGAATTTCTTTGGATGTCATATATATAGTTTCTATTTTTCGTATAGCCTGCAAAATTAAGTATTTTTTGCCGATTTTCCACGCGCGCGGCATATAATATGTATATCGGGGAAAATGCTTATCTTTGCAAGATATGTCCCGCATAGGTGAATACATAGAAAGTCCGGAGAAATTTGTGGACAAGATAAGTGAGAAAAACGAGCATCTGACTCTTAAGCTCACTCTTGTCTTCATATCGGCCGTCGTGCTTTTCGTGTTCTATATGTGGATTTACATTTCCGTTCTGGGCATGGATTTGCCAAAAACCGCCATTCTGAAGCGCCGGAACGCAGCCTGGAACACGCGCATAGACCAGATGTCAAAACAGTTGGACCGTTATTCGGAACTGCTTTCCCTGCTGGAAGTGCGTGACGACAAGATTTATCGTTCGGTGTACGGCCTGGACGAGATTCCGCAAGCAGTGCGCATGTCCGGCCTGGGAGGGGAGAACAGATATGCCGATCTTGAAGGCACAGCTCTTCTGGATATTACGCGCCGGTTGGATGTGCTGGAAAAGAGGGCCTACGTCCAGTCCCGTTCGTTCGACGATGTGGCCGCCCTCCAGCAAACCGCAGGCGACCTTGCATCGCACATCCCGGCCATACCTCCCATGAACACCGATCCCACCACATATCGGCTTTCCAGCCCTTTCGGTTACCGTTCAGACCCTATTTTGGGTATCGGCAAAAGGCACACCGGAATGGACTTTGCCTGCCCGCCCGGCAATCCTATTTATGCCACCGGCGACGGCACTGTGATAACGGTAAAAGAAGAAAGGAGGGGATATGGAAAGCATGTGGAGGTGGACCACGGCTTTGGCTATGTCACCCGTTATGCGCACATGTCCCGGATAGATGTTGTCGAGGGACAGAAGGTCAAGCGCGGGGATTGCCTTGGCCTAAGCGGCAGGAGCGGCCGAATCACCGGTCCCCACCTGCATTATGAGGTTATATACCGCCACGACTATGTAAATCCGTACCATTACATGGATTTGAGCATCCCTTCCAAGGATTATATGGAAATGGTCCGTAAACCGGAAAAATGATGAAACCAGCCTCCCGCATACGCAAAACCGTCTCCGGCGTGGTCCGCTACATTGTAGCAACCGTGTCGCTGGCAATTATGCTGTACATTGTTTTTGCGCTGGTTTTCTCTACCCGGGAGGAAAAGCAGCTGCAGCGAGAGAACAACCTTTATCGTGAACGTTACGCGCAGCTAAAGCAGAAGGAACAATTGATTGGCGATGTTGTGGAAGGCCTTCTGGACAAGGACGGCTACATTTACGAGGAACTGTTTGAAACGGAAGCCCCTTCGCTGGATGCTTTGACCGCGGCCGATATAATCGCCGAAAACGATTCACTGTCAGAGAGTTTCTACCTTTCCGCCGCCGCTTCCAAGTCGGAGAGCGCCATGATAATGGCCGGCAGCGTGGACGATAATTTTGCCGAAATTTTCCGACTGCTTGATTCCAGGCGCGACAGCATTCCGCCGCTTTCCCTGCCGCTAAAAGATATGTCTTATGTGCAGGCCGGCGCATCCGTTGGCGTCAAGCACAATCCGGTGTACAAACTGCCCCTGCAGCACGATGGGCTTGACATCGTTGCGCCTCAGGGCAGCGCAGTATATGCCGCGGCCGGCGGTGTGGTTTCGCATATCACCCGCACCCGCCAGGGACTTGGCAATGTTGTGGAGATTGACCATGGCAACGGTTACGTTACCCGCTACTGCCTGCTGGGTGATATCACTGTAAGTGGCGGTCAAAAGGTCCGGCGCGGCCAAAAGCTTGGTACAGTGGGTGTTACCAAAACCGTAGCCGCCCCCCATCTGCATTTTGAAGTTTTGTATAACGGGCAGGTCCGCGACCCCGTGAACTACCTCTTCGCCTCCCTCTCCCCGGAAGAATACGCCCGCATGATGTACGTCTCCGCCTCTACCTCCCAGTCCATGGACTAGGGTATGTTGGTTCTGGCTCCCGCAGCGGCTGGCGGTTAAGTAATTGATTTGCAGCTAGTTATGTAATAGTAATCGTTCGTTTTGTGAACGATTACTATATAGGAAGTATCTGATTATCAGCATTTTAGCCGCCAGTGAATTTCCGGCTGTGGGCGCAGAATTCACGGCCTTACCCAGTGAATGCGGATGCCGTCGCGCTCCATGCCGCGGAACCAGGTCATCTGACGCTTGGCAAACTGGTGGATTGCATTGCCAAGGGCTACAACCATGTCTTCGTAACTTAGCTCACCAAGGATATACTGTGTAACGAACTTATATTCAAGGCCATAGTAGATAAGATCCGGGGCGGGAACGCTTTCAAGCAGGCCACGCACTTCTTCCACAAGCCCCTCCTGCAGGCGCTCTTCCAGACGCCGGTCAATCCGCGCAACCCTTTCCTCGCGAGAGACCAGTGTACCTATATAATATACATTGCGCGGCAAGGCCGATTCAGGAAGTCCGTTCTCCTTCTCAAACTTATATCCACGCGTAACAGCCTCAATATAAAGTCCCGAGCCTCCGCACAAAATAGGTATGGAACCGCGGCGGCGAACAGAGGCCCATGCATCGGCAAAAGCCGCCTGATACTGGTAAATATTGAATTTGGATCCCGCCGGAGCAATGTCGATGAGGTGGTAAGGCACGTCTCCGTACTCGTTCAAATCCTTACCGGTGCCGATATCCATACCCACATACACCTGACGGCTATCGGCCGATAAGATTTCCGGAGATACCCGGTCGGAGCCGGGTATGACGTCACCCCCGGCTTGACCGGGGGTCTCTTTCCTTAGGGCTTTCGCCAGCTGCACTGCATAGCGGGTTTTGCCGGAGGCGGTTGGGCCAAGGACACAGATGAGGTCAAACTCGCCGGTGGCGTATGCGGCGGCAAGGACTGCAGGGTCAATCACTTCCGGTTCCGGAAGCGGGGCCATGGGCGGAATGCCGGGGCGGTCCGGCAACAGCTGGGTCTTGTTTAGCATGGCACAAAATTACGGAAAATGTATTACCTTTGCAATCCTATGCCAAAAGCAAAGAGCACCATACAGATAAAGAACCGCCGGGCCTCGTTCGATTACGAGTTCCTGGAAACCTATACGGCGGGAATCCAGCTGGTTGGAACGGAAATCAAGTCCATCCGCGCAGGCAAGTGTTCTCTGCAGGATGCATACTGCTTCTTTGTTGGCCGGGAACTCTTTGTTCGCGGAATGAATATAGCCCAGTATCACTGGGGCAGCTGGGGCCAGCACGAACCCGTAAGGGATCGGCGCCTTCTTCTTAATCGCAAGGAACTTAGGCATTTACAGCAAGCCGATAAACAAAAAGGCCTCACAATCATTGCCGTAAAACTCTTCATTGCCGATAACGGTTTTGCCAAACTTGTAATAGCCCTTGCAAAGGGTAAGAAAGAGTACGACAAACGCGAATCCATCAAGTCCAAAGACCTGCGACGCGAAATGGAACGCGGCGGGTACTGATTTACGGACTATAGCCGGAAATTCGCTGGCGGCTAAAACGCTGATACTCAGGTGCTTCCTTTATAGTAATCGTTCACAAAACGAACGATTACTATTACATAACAGACTGCAAATCAATCACTTAGCCGCCACCATTGCCCGGCCTCACCCGGCCCCCAAACCACACAACTGCAATATTTTTTGCAATTTCCAAAAAACTCACTACCTTTGCCGTCCCAAAATATATGTGGATAGATTTGGCTGCTTGCAACCACGTTAAAAAATGCTAAAATTACATTTCATATCAGTGTTTTGTGTTTTTTAGCCTCCGCATATAGCCCGGGGCTAATTTTTTTTGTCATGCCCGATGGACTCGGGCATCTCATAAAAAGATTCCCGGTCGGAGCCGGGAATGACATAATAATTAAAACGATGACAAACTACTTATTCACATCTGAATCGGTTTCGGAAGGGCACCCGGACAAGGTGGCCGACCAGATAAGCGACGCTATCCTGGACCAGTTCCTTATGCAGG
>JAGCWB010000159.1 GCA_017962065.1 Bacteroidales bacterium | reverse complement strand
GGAATGGAATCACGTCCCTGATATTGGACATGCCGGTGACAAAGAGGAGAAGGCGCTCGAAGCCAAGTCCGAATCCGCTGTGAGGGACACTGCCGTAGCGGCGGGTGTCGATGTACCACTCCAGGTTCTTGCGGCTCATGCCAAGTTCGTCAATGCGGGCTTCCAGTTTTGCAAGATCGGCCTCCCTTTCTGAACCGCCGATGATTTCGCCAATCTTGGGGAACAGCACGTCCATGCCACGGACGGTGCGGCCATCCTCGTTCTGCTTCATGTAGAAGGCCTTGATGTCCTTGGGGAAGTCTATGAGGATAACAGGCTTCTGGAAGTGCTTTTCTACCAGATAGCGCTCGTGTTCGCTCTGGAAGTCCGTACCCCAGTGAACCGGGTACTCGAATTTTACTCCATCGGCAATGGCTTTTTCCAGGATTTCCACAGCCTCTGTGTAGGTAACCTTCTGGAAGGCGATGCCAAGCACGCTTTGCATGCGCTCGATAAGTCCGTCGTCGTATTTGTCGTTAAGGAACTTAAGGTCGTCCATGCAGTTGTCCAGGGCGTATTGGACAAGGTATTTTACGAATTCCTCCGCCAGAACCATGTTGTCGTTGATGTCGTAGAATGCCATTTCCGGCTCTATCATCCAGAATTCGGCAAGGTGACGGGGAGTGTTGGAATTCTCGGCGCGGAAGGTGGGGCCGAAGGTATAGATTTCGCCCACTGCAGTTGCACCAAGTTCACCTTCCAGCTGACCGGAAACGGTGAGCGAGGTTTTCTTGCCGAAGAAATCCTTGCTGAAGTCCACATTGCCCTTCTTGTCCAAAGGGATGTTCTTTAGGTCCATGGTGGTTACCTGGAACATATCGCCGGCTCCCTCCGCATCCGATTCCGTGATAAGCGGGGTGTGCAGGTATACGAAGCCCTTTTCGTTGAAGAACTTATGGATTGCGAAGGCCATGGCGTTGCGGATCCTTAAGACTGCACCGAAGGTATTGGTCCTTAGGCGCATGTGTGCCACGCTCCTGAGGTATTCAAGAGTGGTATCTTTCTTCTGGAGGGGGAAGCGCATGGGGTCGCAGTCTCCAAGCACTTCAATCTCTGAAGCCTGGATTTCCACGTGCTGGCCGCTGCCCACGGATTCCACCAGCTGGCCTTTGACTGCCAGCGACGCTCCGGTGGTAACGCGCTTCAGGAGCTCTTCGTCAAAAAGCTCCGTATTTGCTACAATCTGGATGTTATTGATGGTTGAACCGTCGTTGAGGGCGATGAATTTCACCTGTTTGTTTCCTCTTTTGGTCCTGACCCATCCTTTGGCCAGAACCTCTACCCCCGGCTCCATCTGAAGCAGAGCCTTGATTTTGGTTCTTTTCAAGCTTTCCATATAATCTCTGATACAAATCGTACAAAGATAATATTTTCCACGGAGCAAAGCAAAAAAAACAGCCTCCCGGCGAGGGGAGGCTGTGAATAGGGATAAGGATTAATTACTTGATCACTTCCCAAACATACTCGTAGGTTTGATCCAGTTCACCGTCGTAGTATTTCTCTACCTTGGTAACAAAGTTGTCGGCGTCCTTGGTGTACTTGTGGGTAGCGATGCTCTCAGAACCTTCCCATGCAGCCTGATCCAGAAGGAGTTTTGAAGGCTTGCCAAAGAGGCCGATCTCAAACATCCAGCGGTCGATACCTGCCTTGTCGGTAGCGTCAGCGAAGATGCCGGCGTCGTTCTTTTCCACAAGGAAGTTCTGAATCTTGAACTGCTCGGCACCGTCGGAGAAGCGGGACCACTTAATGAGGTTGCCGCCATCCCAAACGCAGGTGCACTTCTTTTCGCTGCCCTTGAATACGGTGAGAAGGTGTCCTTCAAGGTCATAGGTCATCTTGCGAACGTCGCCCCAGGTGTCGGTGAAGGTCTCGACATAGCCGTTGCCGCCGAGAACGAAGGTGAGGGGATCCTGCTCTTCGCCTTCCTTGACATACTTTACGGTAGCGGTCTTACCGTTCCAGGTGAAGGTCCAGGTGCGCTCGTAGCCGCCCCAGCCAGCTTCGTTGGAAGGGTTGCGTTTTACAGTGGCGATGCTGCCGTCGTCATTGTAGGAGAAGTAGTACTTGTCCCACTCGTCACCGCACATTGCAAGGCGCTTCTGAATCTTGGGTTCTTCCTTTTTGCAGGAGGAGAATGCCACTGCTGCTAAGCACATGATGGCAATTGCATAAACGATTTTTTTCATGATGTTAATTGATTAATGGTTAATAGGTAAGATAAGATAGTATAGATTTCAAACTGTTGTACAGATTAAGGGATGCGTTCTTGTATCCTCTCACAATACGGTATTGGAAAGCGGCTTCGTTGCCCTTGCAGGCTACGTAAAGCTTGTCCATGTCCTTGTAATTGGAGTCAAGTTCGGTTCCGGCAAAGTAGATTTCCTGTTCGGCTGCAACCTGGATAACGTCTCCAACAGCAGGATTCAGGTAGTAACTGCGTGAGAAAGTGTCCGAAGGGAGGGCCAATGCCTCGCGTGCGCCTTCTGCAACGCCAAGGATATACTTTTTCTGGTTGGGATACTTGGCTTCCCACTCCGACATCCAGCTTTGCAGGGTCTTCTGGGCTGTATTGCAGGGGAGCAGGGCATAAGCGGCAGTGGAAGACTGGCCTGTACAGGCGGCCATTATGGTTTGAAGGTCTTCCTGAGATAGATTGTTGTGGGCGACAAATACGGCCGTTCCGTTGCTGCTTTCCTTGTATGCGGGAGAAAGGTAAGAACCGTCTTCTTCGGTTTCAATGCTGCCCGGAGTGAATGAAGGCTCATCGTCCGGAGACCACATGCTGCCACCGTTCATGTAATAGTCGAACATGGGCAGGACTTCGTCCAGGGCCGGCATCCATACGTAAGAGGAGTGCCCGCCGTCCACTACGCGATACTGGTGTGCATAACCGTTTTCGCGCAGGATGCAGTGAAGTTCGTCATTAGCATAAAGGAGGTTTTCCTCATTGTCGCCGCAGATGAAGTACCAATTAACCTTGGACAGTGTGCTCTTGTTCTGTGCATTGAAATAATGCAGGGGACAGTGCTGCTTGTAATACTCTGTAATGCGTCCCTCGCCGGTCTGTCCGAAGCCGCCGAATATTTTACCCCATTGGCTGTTCCAGCCGTCCTGTGATTCCTCCATATACTGCCAGTCTGTCCTTACAGACATTGAGAGGGAAGCGCTGGCAATGAACAGTTCTGGATGTTTCTCGGCCAGGGCTACGGCTCCGAATCCGCCCATGGAGTATCCTGTGACGGCGCGGAGCTGCTTGTCCGGAATGGTCCTTAGGCTGCCGTCAATCAGTGGAATGAGCTCATTGACAAACATGTCCATGTAGCTGAACGTGCCGTCGTAGCGGTTGCAGTAATATGTCTTGAAGCCCTGAGGAAAAACATAAATCATTTCTCCCAGGCCTTTCTGGGTAAGGTCGTCAATCTTGTTGTTGGCGTGCAGCCAGCTGCCGTTCCAGGAGTTGTTGTCGTCGCCGTAGCCGTGCACCATGTACACAACAGGATAACGCTTGTCTTTGTCGGTAGCGTAACTGGCAGGGAAGTAGATATTGTATTTCACAGTGGTGTTAAGCACCTTGCTGTTCAATACATTGTCCTGTGAGTAGCGCTGGAAAGTGGACGGATCCACGTCCGGAAGGTCACGCTTTTTCTCGCAGCCGCAGGAAACCAGAAGCGCAGCGCACGCGAACAGATATATAATCTTACTCTTCATCATAAACTACCATTTCTTGGGCCCAGAGTCCGTAATCCGGGTGAGGGTTATCGAGGCGCAGGGTAAGCACGTGCTCACCTCCGGGGAAGCAGTAGGCACTGAAAATTTCATACTTGCGCTTGATATAATCAATTGGCATAGTAAAGTGTTCAATCTCTTCGCCGTCCAGGAGGGCCGTAACCGATGCCACATAACTGTCATCGGCATGGCCGGTCTTGCGGACGCTGCCTTCCACCACTATGCCGTTTCCTTTGAAGGGAATATCCACAGAAGTTGTGAACGCTTTCTTGAGTACACGCTTTTCTACGGGTTTGATACCTTCGAAGCTTTGCTCGTAGCGGACAGGCTCAGGCTTTTCCACGTTAAATAAGATGCCATTTTCTGTAATTTCGTTGCATTGAATTATAAGATTATAATTCTCTTGGCAAACCTGCTCCAGGCTGAGGGTGGTGTAGGGGAAGGGGATATCCTTGATTTTTTCGGCTCCTTTCTTCCAGTAATCGGGTATGGCGTCATAGCCATACATCACGCCCAGAATACCTGCGGCCGATGCGGGATTGCAGTCCGAATCATTGCCGCAGCGGGTGGAAATGTCCATCGTCTTAAGGAAATCTCCCTCTCCATAAAGCAGGCCGATAACCACAAAAGCGCTGTTGATGGTTGCGTCGATATTGAAACCGTTCCACACGCCTTCCGGGCATCCTACGTCGTTGGCGTGACGGTTAGTAACCTCAAACCAGCACTGCTTCCAGTCATTTGGATACTTCTTCCAGTACTTTATGCAGTCGGCACTTGTGCTGTGGAACTTGGTGCCTTCCGGGATAGTCTTCAGAGCTTCCTCCACAATAGTGGGAATATCGTCGCAAACATAAGCCAGGCAGTACATTGCGCCGATGAAAACGCCTCCGTACCATCCGACGCCATAATTCATTATATGGCCGATACGGTCGCTCAGTTCCGATGCCTTGTTCACCTGTCCGGGATACAGCATGCCTATGAAATCGGCCTCTATCTGGAAGTCGATGTCGTCGGCGTGGGGATTGAATTTCCAGTGTCCGCTTTCCGGAGCTCCGCGTCCGTTGAGGATGTTGTAACGTGCGGCCTGGATGGCATGCCACAGCTTATAATCGGCATTGGCAAAGGCGTTTGCGTATGAATCCACAGGCGCGTCCGGACCTTCCTTAAGCATGGTTTCCATGAAGGTGAGGTCCATATATACGTCGTCATACAGGCCGGGGTCCTCTATGTACGTGTCGTAAATATAGTCGTCGTACCAGGGGATAGGAATCTCTTCCATAATGATTCCGCCCTTGTACTTGAACTCCGTAGGACCGCCGTAAGTACAGCCGATAGTCTGGCCATACCATCCGCCGCGGATCTTGTCCATGAGCGTGGCATTGTCAATACTCACAGTCTCCCCGTACGGCACCTTGGCGGTGCATGCCGCTAAGATTAGGAGCGTACTAATTATTGTAATACGTATCTTCATTCTGCTTCTCGCTATAGTATTCTATTGCGTTTATTCTAAGGAGGTAAGTGTCCGGTATGGGGTTACGCCAGATAAGTTTTACGTTGTGGCGGCCTTCCGGCATGCAGTATTTCCATGCTGGTTCCAGCTTGCGGGACGTGCCTTTCATGGGAAGGATGGAAATCTGGTCCAGGGTGCCGTCTATCCACACCTCAATCTCGGCCACGTACGGGTCTCCTTCTTCGGCCATTGCAAACACCTCGCTGCCTACGTGCTTTTTGGCTACGCGCTGGGCATAGTCCTCTGTGATGCCCCTAAGGCACACAAGGTTGCCCCAAATCACAAATCCATTGCCGCTGAAGTCAAACTCATACACATCCTTAAGCCAGGCGTCCTTCTGGTCGCGCATCAGGGGATAGGTGTTTACAAAGTTCTGTTCCAGTGGAAGCACCTCAGGTTCCGTAACAGGGATGACAACCTCGTCTTCACGCACTTCTCCTCCATTCTTTTCAATGAGCTTGAGGGCGTGATTGAAGGAATACTGGCTGCCTTTGGCAAGGGAAACATCCGTTCCTTCAAAGTCAAGGTCCCATATTTCCATAACGGGATTTTTCCAGAACTCCGGCAGGTTATTCAAGCCGTACACCACACCAAGCACACCGCCAACGGTGGCCGGATTACAGTCTGAATCCTGGCCGCAGCGGGTGGCAATCTCCATGGACTTGCCAAAGTCGCCTTCGCCGTAAAGCAGGCCGATGGTAACGTATGCGCTGTTAAGCTTTGCGTCAATGTCGAAGCTAAGGCCCACGCCTTTAGGGCAGCCGGTGTCCACACCCCATTTTTTCAGGACCTCAAACCATGTGGCTTTCCAGTCCGAAGGGTATTTTTTGTGCCACTCACGCACATCGCTTATGCATTGCCAGAAGGTACTCTGTGCCGGAATTGCCTCAAGGGCCATGTCCACAATCTTTGCAGGATCGCTCTCCACAAATGCGGCGCTGTACAGGCCGGCCACAAAGGCTCCGCCGTAAAAACCGTCACCGCTGTTCATGATGTGGCCAACGCGATTTGCTATGTCAAGCGCCTCCGGAAGCATTCCGGGGGCCATCAGGCCCACGAAATCGGCCTCTATCTGGAAGTCCAGGTCGTCGGCGTGGGGGTTGTTGAGCCAGTTGCCGCTTTCCGGCGGCATTATGCCCATGCGCACATTATATCGGCCCGCCTGGTTTGCATGAGCCAGATGATAAGGTGCGTATGCAAAGCGCAGGGCAAGTTGATGTGACGTGGCGTCCAGACCAAGCTGCTCGAAAGCCTCGGCAAAGGTAAGGTCGTTGTAAACATCGTCGAACAGGCCCGGCTTGCGATCCCACCAGTGTTTTACATAACCTTCTCCCCAGCCTATTGGAATCTCTTCCGGGATAATCGTACCCTGGAATTTGAATTCCGTAGGTGCGCCATAAACTACGCCTATGGTTTGGCCGGCCCATCCGCCCATGATCTTGTCCATGAGCGTATCCTTAGACATGGTCACGGACTCCATCTCTTTGGGAGAGGAGCAGGCTGCGCACAGCAGGATGGCCAGAATAAAGCTATTTCGCCTCATATACAGATAGTTCCGTTATTGAAATAAAGGCCGATACATCTTTGGTGTACTTGTTCCAGTGGATGAGCACTGCGTCGTCTCCAATTACGCGCACGGCAGTGGTTGTTACTGGAGGGAAGGTGAACACGAACTCTCCGTTGTGGGGCTGGAAGAACACCTCGTCGCAGTAAGGCCAGGCAGGGGTTACGGTAACCTCTTCCATGGGTACCCAGTTGCCGTCGGCATCCAGATATTCAGGATGCAGATTGCTGTACCAGCCGCCGAACTCCTCAAGCGGACCGTAGTGGAAGGAAATCATGTCCGTTGTGACGGGATTGTCCCAGCGGTAGCCAAAGTAGTCTTGTTTTGGGGCGTTGGATTTCTCTCCAAGGGAGTAGAAAGCTGCGCCGGGGCCATCTACAATGCCGTCGTTGATAACATCCACCGTGTAAGCTCGGTAGCTTACTGGTATGGTGAGCCAGCAGGAATCAAGCGTTGCGCGGTCGGTCTCGCGGGTTGCAGCAAGTATTTCCGCTGCTTCGGGAGCCAGGTTGCGGCCGTGAGGCTTGGGAAGCTCAAAGAGGGCTGCAGGCTCCTTGGCCGGAACGAACTTGGCCTTGGCGTTGATGGTGTAAATCTTCTCTCCGTTTTCCTCGCGTACGCTTCCGCCGCGGGCCAGGATGTTTTTCTCGGCCAGGACAACCGTGCGCTCAATGATATCTTCAATCGAAGCGTCGGGCATGTCGTAGCGGGTAACGTTTATGTAGCGGTCGTTGAAGGGCTTGGTCCAGTGCTCAAACGGCATTGCGCGGTCTGTGGGCACGGATTCCACGCCGTTGATTACGCCCAGAAGGCCGCAGATGGTTGCGGTCTGGTTGTCGCAGTCAAAGCCAAGGGCGCAGCCAATGAGCAGGGTTTGCTCAATGTCTCCGTTTCCATACAGAAGGGAAAGGATGCCAAGGGCACCGTTCAGATCGGCATTCCAGATGCTCTTTGTGATATCAGGCTCGTTAACGTAAAGTTCATCGGCAATTACCTTGCGGGCGGCCTTCCAGTCTTCCGGATATTTTTGCCAGAGGTCCAGGCACTCGTCAATTATTGCCCTGAAGCGGTCCTGCTTGGGAAGATATTCCTTGGCATGGCGAACCAGC
>JAGCWB010000018.1 GCA_017962065.1 Bacteroidales bacterium | reverse complement strand
GTAAAGGCGCCCAAAACTTTCTGGACCGTGGGCCTGGTGCAGTTCTTCTGCTGGGCCGCTTTCCTGTACATGTGGACTTACACCAACGGTGCAATAGCCCACAACGTATGGAATACGGCCGATACTGCATCGGAAGCATATCAGACCGCAGGCAACTGGGTTGGTGTGCTGTTTGCCGTTCAGGCCGTAGGCTCGCTGGTTTGGGCTGCCGTCCTGCCTCGCTTCAAGAACCTTAAGCTTGCATACGTGGTTAGCCTTCTCATTGGCGCCGTGGGCTTTGCAAGCGTAATGTTCATCCACAACCAGTATGTGCTGTTCGTGAGCTACTTCCTCATTGGCGCCGCATGGGCCGCAATGCTTGCCCTGCCTTTCACCCTCCTTACCAACGCCCTGGAGGGAAGCCCCTACATGGGAAGTTACCTTGGACTTTTCAACTGCACCATCTGCCTGCCGCAGATCATTGCCGCGGCAACCGGCGGTGCTGTCCTGTCGCTTGTGGGCCACAGCCAGCCGGCTATGCTCCTTATGGCAGGCATCTATCTGGTCATAGGCGCAGTTTGCGTGAAGTTTATCAAAACCAAATAACCAACAATTAACTATTAACTAATGAAAAGGATTTTAACCGCACTCGCAGTGCTCCTTGCAGCCTGCGTTACCGTATTCGCCCAGGGCGGATACCAGGTTAAAGGTGTGGTTGAAGACGCCATCGGCCCCGTTATCGGAGCCTCTGTGATCGAGCAGGGAACAACCAATGGTGTTTCCACCGGTCTGGACGGCGACTTCGCCATCACCGTTTCCGGCCCAGATGCAGTGATAGAGATATCCTGCATCGGCTATGCTACCCTAAGATTCCCGGCTAATGCCGTTCCTGAGGTAATCACCCTCACCGACGACTCCAACTTCCTGGACGAAGTTGTGGTTATCGGTTACGGCACCGTGAAAAAGGGCGATATGACCGGTTCGGTCTCCACTGTCCGTGCCGATCAGGTGAATAAGGGTATCGCCACTTCGCCTGCCCAGCTGCTCTCCGGCAAGGCTGGTGGCGTTGTTGTTACCGCGGGCGACGGTGCGCCGGGTTCCGGCTCCACCATCCGCATCCGTGGCGGCTCCTCCCTCACTGCCAGCAACGACCCTCTCATCATCGTGGACGGCCTTCCTGTAGGTACGCACGGTGTGGGCGGTATGGCTGACGCCCTGGCTTCCATCAACCCGGACGATATCGAGAGCTTTACCGTCCTGAAGGATGCATCGGCCACCGCCATCTACGGTTCCCGTGCATCCAACGGTGTTATCCTCATCACCACCCGTACCGGTAAGAAGTCGGACGGCACCACGCCAAAAGTGAACATAGACTTCACAACGTCCTTGAGCCAGAACGCCAAATACATGCCCATGCTTACCGGTAATCAGATGCGGGAACTCATGCTGGGCGAAAACGGTTACATCGCTACTCGCCTGGCCTCTGAGATTGACCGCGCGAATGCTATTGCCGGTTTGGGCAATGCCAATACGGACTGGCAGAAAGCCATCTACCAGACAGGCACGGCCGTGGAAGGCAACATTGGCGTAACCGGCAACATCCAGATGGGTGAGCATAATTATCTCCCTTACCGTGTGTCCGGCGGCGTCCTGCTCCAGAACGGTACCCTCAAGACCTCCCAAATGGACAGGGGCACCCTCTCCGTCAACCTGAATCCCTCGTTCCTTGACAACCACCTGAAGTTTGATCTGAGCGCCAAGGGTTCGTATGTGTATACCCGCTTTGCCAATACGGGCGCCATCGGTGCGGCCGTGGTGTTTAACCCAACCCAGCCCATCTACGACCCTAACGGCGTAAACGGTTACTTTACCATCAAGAACAGCGAAGGCGGTACCGCCCAGCTGGCCACTATGAACCCCGTGGCCGCCCTGGATGAGTACAACAACAAGAACTACGCGCTGCGTTTCATCGGCAATGCACAGGTAGACTATTCCGTGCATGGCCTGGAAGACCTGCACCTGCATGTCAATCTTGGTATCGATTCCAGCAGCTCCAACGGTCTGACCATTGTGCCGGCTGGCTCCGAGCAGTCCTTCCACGACCAGGCCAACTACGGCCTGGGTTCCCGCCATCCCTGGAATGAAAAGCGTACGGACAAAACTCTGGAAATCTATGCCAACTACATGAAGGACTTCGGCAAGCACAACGTTGGTGCCATGGCAGGTTATTCCTGGCAGGAATTCAAGAACCACAGCTGGGGCGAGACCACATCGGCCGACGGTACTAAAGTGATCAGCGAGGCCGATAACTACGACTTCCTGTATCGCCTGATTTCCTTCTTCGGCCGTGTCAATTATTCCTTTGACGGCCGCTACCTCATTACCGCTACTGTCCGCGCCGACGGTACCTCCCGTTTTGTGAACAATAAGTGGGGTATCTTCCCGTCCGTGGCTCTGGCCTGGAATGCCAAAAACGAGGCCTTCCTTAAGGATGTCGGTGCCGTGACGGCTGCCAAACTCCGTCTGTCCTGGGGCCAGACCGGTCAGCAGGAACTGAACGCCGGCGACTATCCGTCCCTGCCAACCTACACTTACGGCAGCAACGCCAGTATGTACTACTTTGGTAACCGCATGTTGGTGCCCATCACCCCTCAGGGCTACAACGCAGACCTGAAGTGGGAAACCACCACCACATACAACGCCGGTGTGGACTTCGGCTTCTGGCAGGACCGCATTACCGGTAACCTGGATTTTTACTACCGCAAGACCACCGACCTTCTGAACAAGACCCCTATCCCGGCCGGTGCCAACCTGAAGAACGAACTGGTGGCCAATATCGGTACTCTGGTGAACAAGGGTGTTGAACTTGATCTCAATTACATTGCCATCCAGAAGCAGGATATCTTCTGGCAGATAGGCTTCAACGTGGCTTACAACGACAACCGCGTCACTAAGCTGACTGCCTATGACTCTGCAGAGTACAAGGGCGTTCCTACCGGTGACATTGCCGGCGCCGTGGGTAACAAGATTCAGCGCTTCATGGTAGGTGAACCCGTGAGTACGTTCTATGTGTACAAGCAGGTCTATGACGTGAACGGTCATCCCATCCCCGGCCTGTATGCCGACATTAACAATAGCGGCGCAGTTGACGAGGACGACATGTACTGCTACAAGAAACCCGCCCCTACCGTGACATTCGGCCTAAGCACCAACTTCAACTGGAAGAACTGGACACTGGCTGTATCGGCCCACGCCAACCTTGGCAACTATGTGTACAACAACAACAAGGCGCAGCTTAGCCTGATGAGCGACCTGTGGACCAACAATTTCACGGCTAACCGTATCGACAACGTGCTGGTAGAGCCCTTCTACAACAAGGACAACATCTACTTCAGCGACTATTTCATTGAGAACGCTTCCTTCCTGAAGGTGGACAACGTGACCCTCGGCTACAACTTCAAGAACCTGCTTGAAGGAACGCACTACCGTCGTTCCGAGCCCATCCATGTGAATGGTGTCAGCGGTACAATCTTCTTCACGGTGCAGAACCTCCTCTGCATCACCCGCTACAGCGGTATCGACCCTGAAGTGTTCGGCGGTATCGACAGTAACGTTTATCCCAGACCGCGCAACTTCATGTTGGGTCTGAAGCTTAACTTCTAATGACGGAGGAAATGAATATGAAACATTTTATCTATATACTTGCGGCCGCAGCCGCCCTCTCCCTCTCCGCCGTTTCCTGCATCAAGGATCTGGAAGTGGAGCCGGTCGATGACGATGTGGTGCTCCCGTCCGACGTCCTTACCGGTGTTGAAGCCTATGAACAAGTTCTGGCCAAGTGCTACTTAGGCCTGGCAGTCTCAGGTTCTAACGGTGAAGACTCTGGTGATGTTGACGGCATCGACAACGGTTTCGGCCAGTACATTCGTGCCCTCTTCTATATGGAAGAGCTGCCTTCCGACGAAGCCCACTGCGTATGGAACGACAAAACTGTCCGCGAACTGCATTACATGACCTGGACCCGTTCCGACGTATTTGTCCGTGCCATGTTCTCCCGCGGTTATTTCCAGGTGAGCATGTGCAACGAACTTATCCGCCAGGCCGAGGCCTCTGAATTCAAGGACAACGACAAGATCCAGCAGTATATCGCCGAAGCCAAGGCTCTCCGTCTGCTGAGTTACTATCACCTTGTGGACATCTTTGGCTATGAGCATATTCCGTTTGCAACTGAAGCCACCAGCGTGGGTTCAGTGGGCCCCGCTCCCAACCTGGACCTCATCAGCTGGATGAACGATCAGGTTGACGAGCTGCTCGCCACCAACAAGCTGGCCGAAATCCGCAGTGCCGAATATGGCCGCGTGGACAAGGGTTTCGTGCAGATGCTTAAGGCTAAAATTAACCTCAACGCACCTGTCTATCTGGGCATTTCCGGCGCCGAGGCCACCCCGTATTATACCAGGGCTGCCGAAGCCTGTAAGGCTATCATAAATGCCTATCCCACCCTGCACGACGATTATCAGGAGCTTTTCATGGCCGATAACGACCTCTGCAATGACGAAATCATCTTCGGCGTGGAAGCCGCTGCCGGTGTAACCCAGACCTGGGGCTGCACTCAGTTCCTGGTGCGTGCCGTTTATGAAAGCGGTGACGCTGTTACTGGCGAACTGCTTGGCATGAACGACGCCGGCTGGGGTGGTGTAGTGGTTACTCCCACGTTCCTGGCTAAGTTCACGGATAGGGACAATGACGCCCGCTTCATATTCAGCGGCGGTCCCAAAGATTATCCGGACACCATGCTGGATCCTGAATCCTTCACGTCAGCCTGGACCACTCACAAGTTCACCAATAGGGCCAGCACCGGAAACATCTATGCCGGAGCCACTTTCGTTGACACCGACTTCCCGCTGTTCCGCAGCGCCGACGCTTATCTGATGCTTGCCGAATGCCAGATCCGTGGCGCCTCCAATGTGTCTGATTCAGAAGCCAGGGCCGCTTGGAACGCCGTTCGCAATCGCGCCGGCCTTGGTAATCTTACCGACTACTCGCTGGACGCTCTCCTGGACGAACGTGCACGTGAACTCTATTGGGAATGCCACCGCCGCAGCGACCTCATCCGCTTCGGCAGATATACCGGCGGTTCCTATCTCTGGAACTGGAAGGGCCGTGCCTATGAAGGTGTTGCCGTTTCCGATCATCTCAGCCGTTTCCCCATCCCGGATGCGGAGACCAATTCCAACAGTCTGCTGGGCCAGAATCCCGGCTATGTAGATGCACAGTAATATGAAAAGAATCCTTTCTATAATAATGGCCGGAGCCACGCTCTTATTAATGGGCTCCTGCCTCAAGGAAGAGGAAAGAGTCATCTTTGACGCTTCCAAGTGCACGCCTCCCGCTATCAGTGAGTACGAGGTGACGGATGGTACGGTGTCGGTAAAATATACACCTGCCACCTTGAATATCAACCAGAAGATTGCTTACCACATGCTTGCCCTGGTTTCCCTGGACGGCAAAACGATGAGCAAGAGCCTGACCACCGCCGACAAAGACGGTGTCCTGACAGTAACCTCCAGCAACCTGGGCCGTACCCTCATGGCACTGGGCTGCGAGGAAGGCACTGTTCACAGCCTGAAAATTGTCGTCCGGGCTTCTTCCCTGAAAACTCCGGAAGACGATGCCCCGGACTCTTACGTGGAGTCATTGGCTTCAGTGGATCTTGACGCTTATGAGATCATAGTTCCCGGCGGAGACCCGTATGCCCGCTACACCGAAAAGAGCCCTTGGGGTCTTGTAGGTTCCTTCAACGGCTGGGGTTCGGATCCCGACGTGGAAATGTGGACCAACGGTACCCTGCACGTAGCCAAGGCCGTCTCCCTGAAGGCTGGCGACGAAGTTAAGTTCCGCAAGGATGCCGGCTGGGACGTGAACTTCGGTTATGCCGAAGGTGTCACTTCCTACACTATTGGCGATGATTTCGATGTAACCCAGGGCGGTGCCAACATCGTGATTGCCGAGGATGGTGTCTACGACTTACTCCTTGATCCCGACGGCTGCACCGCTAAGATCATTGTATCCGTAGCACCTCAGGAAGACCCGTATGCCGACTATAAGGAAGTGAGCCCCTGGAGCGTTATCGGCTCCTTCAACAGCTGGGGCGGCGACGTCGAAATGGTTACCAACGGTGTCCTGCATGTTTGCAAGAACATCACCTTCACGGCCGGTACCGAATTCAAGTTCCGCAAGGACGCCGACTGGGGCACCAACTTCGGTTATGCCGATGGCGTAGATTCCTACGAACTTGACGTAGAATTCGCCGTGGCAGGCAACGGTGCCAACATCATCATTGCCGAGGATGGCGCATACGACCTTATCCTCGATCCGGATAACGCAACCGCAAAGATCATCAAGACTAAGGCCGTTGTGGTAGATCCTTATGCAGCTTACACAGAGGAAAGCCCCTGGAGCGTTATCGGCTCGTTCAACAGCTGGGGCGGTGACGTGCCGATGGTTACCAACGGCACCCTGCACGTGGCTAAGAAGATCTCCCTTGAAGCCGGCACCGAGTGGAAGTTCCGCAAGGATAAGGATTGGGCTGTGAACTTCGGTTATGCCGATGGTATTGATTCCTACGTTCTTGGCGAGGAATTTGCCGTGGCCGGCAATGGTGCCAACATCATCCTGACCGAAACCGGTGTGTACGACTTCATCCTTGACCCGGAGAACGCTACCGCAATGATTATCGAATCCATAGCAGTAGACGGCGGCGATACTCCCGAACCTCCGGCACCCGAGGAGAAGCCCAAGATGTGGTCTCTTATCGGTACCCTGGATGGCAGTTCCTGGGACAAGGACTTTGATATGGCCAATACATCCGGTGACATCTGGATTATCCGCAATGTTGCAGTAACTGCATCCGACGAATTCAAGATCCGTGCAGATCACGACTGGACAAAGAGCGTGGGTGGTACCGAAGAGAATGCCCAGAGCACCATCGATCCGGAGAATCCTTATGGCGTGTTCAAACCTACACTTGGTGTTGCCTTTGAAGCCAAGGACAAGAACATCCAGATTGGCGAGGAAGGTAACTTCGATGTCACTTTCGACTATGCCAATATGACCATCCTCATCGAAAAGCATGTGGCTGTCTATTCCCTGATTGGTACCATTAACGGTACTTCCTGGAACACGGACTTCGTGATGACGGAGAAGGATGGCGTATGGACCAGCCCGGTGGTTAATATTACCGGAGGTTTCAAGATCCGTTACGACTATTCCTGGTCACCTGACGAAAATGTTTGCGGTGTGGAGCCCGGTACCGAAGTGATTCCGGGTACCCCTGTGACACTGGTACATCCCGGCTCGGATATCACCCTGCCTGAGGAAGGTGACTACAAGGTTCAGTTCACTCCTGCAACGATGGAAATGATTGTGACCGCTGTGAAGTATCCCGAGCAGCTTTACATGATCGGCGAAGAATTCGGTGGCTGGGATTGGGGCTCTGACGGCGTAGTGGAGATGACTCCCGTGCTGCATAACCCCGCTTGGGGAGCCGAGGCTGAAGGTCAGTTCTATACCGTGCGCTACTTCAGTGCCAACAAGGGCTTCAAGTTCTGCGCCCAGAGAGCCTGGAGCGGCGACTTCTGGGGTCTTGTCAACAATGACGGCTTCGTAGAGGCCGGTGGAAACTGCACGGTTACCGAGGACGGTTTCTATCTGGTTCACATTGACTTCAAGAACGAGAAAGTACACGTTGAGCCTGCTAAGGTTTACGGTATCGGCGACGCTTTCGGTGGTTGGGACGAGGCCGTTGAGGCCAATCTCTTCGTGGCCGAAGGCAACACCCTCACTGCTGTCGCTCCTAAGGCCGGTAAGCTCCGTATGTATGTAGCTTCTCAGATTGCTACCTCCGGCTGGTGGACCCGTGAGTTCAATATCATTGACGGTGCCATTGTCCCCCGTATCATGGACGAGCTGTCGGCCCCTGATGTAAAGGCCGAACAGGTAATAACCCTGAACTTCAACGAAGGCACAGGTTCCATTACCGGTGAAGGCGCAGGCCCTTCTTACAAGAATGTCCTCTCCGTACCCGGCAACTGGAGCGTTTGGTCAGAGGATGCTCCAAAACTGGCCGGTAATGAGCAAGGTCAGTTTGCTGGCCCTCTCAAGATGGCCGGTGAAGGCATCGAGTTCAAGTTCATCCACGACGGAGGCTGGATTGGCGGTGTCGCCGGTGAAGAGGAACTCACCTATGTACTTGGTGCCAGCGACAATATGTCCATCGCTGCCGGTACATACTGGTGGAATGTGGATCTGGTGGAGGGAACGGCCAAGGCTACGCCCATCACCAAGGTTGGCATCATTGGCTCCTTCAACGAGTGGTCCACCGATGTGGAACTGACCGCCGGTGAAGACGATGCTTTTAATGGCGAAGTTACATTAGGAGCCAATGCCGAGTTTAAGATCCGTTTCAACGGAAACTGGGATCTGGCATTGGGTGGAACCCTTGATGCACCTACCCCTTACGCCGATAACATCAAAGTTGCAGATGCCGGCACCTACATGGTGACAGTCTATCTGAACCATGGTAAGATAATCCTTTCCCCTAAGAACAATTAACCCTTTTCAGGCGGGCGCCCCTGACCGGACGCCCGTCTGCCAAATATTATTGCATATGAAACGAATTGTCTGGACACTTTTGGCTGTTGTCATAGCCATATCGGCTTGTGGCCCCAAAGAAGACCCCACGCCGCAGGGGGATACCCTTACGCTTTCACCTGCCACCATGAGTTTCACGGCCGATGATTCATCGACCAAGTTCATCTCCGTAACGACTACGGGGGACTGGACCGCTTCTGCGTCGGATACATGGATTTCCATTAGTACCACTTCCGGCAGGGGAAATGGCTCGGTTTCGGTTACCGTATCGGCCAATGAAGGGGAGAAACGCAGCGGGAGCGTGAAATTTGTGTCCGGCCAGTCGTCGGAATTCGTGAGTATTACCCAGAGTGGGTCTGGCGGAACACCTATCGTCCCATCTCCGGCAAAGTTCGATGGGAATAAGCGTGCTTCCACCACCTATCAGTTGCTCATTTATTCCTTCGCCGATTCGGACGGCGATGGTATAGGTGACTTTATCGGTATAAAGAACCGCCTGGACTATCTGGATGCCCTTGGCGTAACAGGTATATGGCTATCTCCTGCGCATCCGGCCGACAGTTACCACGGGTACAGCGTTCAGGACTACTTTAGCCTGAATCCGGATTATGCTTCCGGCCAGCCCAAGACCGCAGAGCGTGCCGAGGAAGATTTCCGCACTCTGTTATCGGCTGCTCACGAAAAAGGTATCGAGATTTATATGGACTACGTCCTAAACCACAGCGGTAATGGCAATCCGTGGTTCAAAGAGGCTCTTGCCAATGCTTCGAGCCCTTATAGGGACTATTATTTCATCAGTTCCAATCCTTCGGCCGAGTATAAGAACTTCCCTATGCTGTCTGGCACTACTTATCAGTCAGGCGAATGGAAGGCTTCCTCCAGCGGCTCTCCCAGGATTACCATTACAAGCACCACCGAAGATGTGACTAATGGCACCGACAACTGGAATCTGTATATGTGGGATGGCTCCGGTGACAAAACCGTCAAGTTTGTAAACAAAGGTGGCGGCAACTATTATCTTGTAATGGATATTGTTGGTGAGTGGGGCATTCTGGTTCGCAAGAAGCCCGATTGGAGCAGCGGATCCAAGTTTGGGGCAAAAGGTGGTAAAACCACCCTCCAGTTGGGCACTCCCATAGATCTGGAACCTGAAGGTGCCGATATGTCTTTCACCGGCAACGGTCGATACAAGATTGAACTTACCAATACTGATATACAGACAGTATATTATATGGGTGCCTTCGATGGGTCTATGCCTGATTTGAACTATGGCGCCATTGCCGATGTGGAGAATAATGCCTGCTTCCAGGATCTTGCAGCATCGGCCGATAAATGGATTAATATGGGCGTAGATGGATTCCGTCTTGATGCTGTTAAACACATTTGCGGAGGTATCGGTTCATATAATAATGCAGCAAACAGAAAGTTCCTGAAAAAATGGTACGATCACTGCAACGCTACCTTCAAGTCGGCAGGACACTCAGGCAATATATTTATGGTAGGCGAGGTGTGGGATACGTCCCATAGCTCAGAGGAAAAGTATTACTATGAGGGCATTACCTCGTGCTTTGAGTTCGCATACTGGCCGCTTCTGTACCGTGTCCTCACCAGCGGAAGCGCCGCTTCCTATGTTACCTCTGTAATGGGATATATCAATGATCATAAGGCTATCCGTCCAGACGCCCAGACCTCCTTCTTCCTTACCAACCACGATCATTCCAGCCGTACCGGCGACGGCGAAGTCCGTGCTGCAGACGATCTTGGAAAGGATCTTGCAAAGGAAAAGCAGGCTGCTGCTATGCTTCTCACCACTCCTGAGAAACCTTTTATCTACCAGGGTGAGGAACTTGGTTATTGGGGTAATTCCAAAGGCAAGGGCGACGAGTATATACGTGCGCCTATAGTATGGGATGCTGCTGCCAAGCAGATTGCCAAGAAAGGCGTGAACGATAAAGTGGATACCCAGATGTTAACGGGCAAGATTTCCGTTGAAACCCAGAGCGCCGACGAGAATAGCCTTCTGAACGTTTATAAGAGCTTCTCGCAGCTGCGTAACACCTACCCGGCCCTGGCTGTGGGGGAAATGAGCGCTGCAAGTGTTTCCGGCTCTTCTATTGCCGCCTGGTACATGACATCCGGCTCTCAGAAGCTGCTGGTAATCCACAACGTAGCCACTTCTCAAAAGCAAACCACCGTCTCCGACGACATGTCCCACCCCATAGCCCTGCTGGGCACCGCTTCGCTCAACGAAACCACCCTAACTTTGGGTCCCAACTCCTCAGTAGTGTTTGAGCTGTAGTTTAGGCTGGCGGTTAATTAGCTGAGTATCAGCGGGTTAATATAAAGTAATCGTTCGAAAACCGAACGATTACTTTGTTATAATGCACTCTGTATCAAGCACTTAAGCGCCAGCGAAAATTCGCGAATTTTTGTTATTTTTGTAAAAATGTTCGTAAAATGATTCAGGAAAGCACTATTGATCAGGCTTTGAAGGAACTTTTTGGCAATATTCAGTTCCAGGCGCAGCCGGAGGGCCTCTACGACCCGCTTCGTTATATGATAGCTATTGGCGGCAAGCGCCTTCGTCCCCGCCTCTGCCTCCTGACTTACGGCATTTTTGCCGATGAACTGGCCCCGCACATTCTGGAACCCGCAGCCGGCCTGGAGGTTTTCCACACATTCACCCTCATTCACGACGACATCATGGACCGCAGCTCCCTGCGCCGCGGACATGAGACCGTATGGAAAAAATGGAACGAAGACACGGCTATCCTTAGCGGAGACGTAATGTGCATTGATGCGTACAAGCGAATAGCCAAAGCCCCTGCCGCCGTTTTGCCCCAGGCACTGGGACTATTCTCAAAAACCGCCTCTGAGGTGTGCGACGGCCAGCAAATGGACATGGACTTCGAAAACAGGGACATAGTTTCCATGGATGAGTACATGCAAATGATCGGCCTCAAAACCGGCGTCCTCATTGCCTGTGCCTCACAACTTGGCTCTCTAATTGCTGGTGCCGATGCAGCCATACAGAAAGCCCTTTATGATTATGGCTATTACCTGGGTCTAGCCTTCCAGGTGGCTGATGACTACCTGGATGCCTATGGCGATGAAACGGTTTTCGGCAAACCTATAGGTGGCGATATCCTCAACGGTAAAAAGTCCTGGCTCACCATTAAGGCCACAGAGCTGGGTGCAGCCGATATTCCCGCTGCCCTGGCCGCTCCCGCAGTTACTCCGGAAGAGAAGGTGGCCAAAATTGCTCTCGTGAAATCTCTCTACGACAGCGTAGGCGTTGCTGCAGCAGCCAAAGCTACCATCGGCCAGCTCTCGGACCGCGCCATTGCCATTGCCGCAGCCGCCAACATCCCCCCGGAAGGCCTTTCCGCCCTCCAACGCTTCGCAAACAGTCTGATAGGCCGTACCGTATAACCCCTACAGCTGCAGCTTTCCGCCGCGGTAGAATTCCAGGAGCTGGACTTGGAAGGCGTACTCGTAGGTGGCTTGGACGGCGTCGGAGAGGGCCTTTACAAGGCGGTTACGGGATTCATTGAACTCGGTGAGGGTGGCTTTGCCGTTCTCGTACTTGGCTTCCATAAGCTGGAAGGCGTCTCGGGCTGCGGCCTGGGCTTCATTAGCGCTCAAAAGCTTGGCCTGCGCCGCTGTAGCGCCGTTCCAGGCCTGCACTATCTCTTTGTACAGACTGCGCTTTACCTGCTGCAGTTGAATCTCCTGCGACACCTGGTTAAGCTTTGCGGTGCGAACCTGGTTACGTGTGGAGAACTTATTGAATATAGGAATGCTAAGCGACAGCCCCACATACTGGCTGAAGTTGTTGTGCAGCTGATCCCAGAAGTTCTGCGAGCTGAAGGAACTGTAGTAATTGGTTCCCAGACCGCCAGATAACGACAGGGAAGGGTAGTACTGCGCTTTTGCAATGCGTATGGAGCGCTCGGTGCCTTCCAGGCGCAGTTCCTCAGCTTTCACTGCAGGCCGGATGTTCACGGCATCGGCATAAATATCGTCCGGAGAACTAAGCAGCACAGGGTCCGGAGAAACAACAGGCCTGACAACCGCAAATCCCTGCCACACGGGCAGATCCAGCAGTTGGGCCAGGTCCAGCACGGCGCTGCGGACGTTATTGGAAGCCTGAACCATCGTCAGCCTGCTCTGCGCCAGGGAAGCCTTTTGCTGGGACAGTTCCGCGGCCGATGCCTTACCATGCTCCACCATTCCCTCCAGCCTTACAACCTGCAGTGAATCGATGGCCACCTGCTCGCGGGCAACGTCGGCAATCTCATAGTTGTAAAGCACCTGCACGTAGGCTTTCGCAACAGAAACGCGGATGTCGTCACGCACTTTTTCAAGGTCGGCCGTAGCGCTTTCCAGGTTCAGCTTTGCCAGCTGAATGCGGTTAGGCGTGGCCAGGCCGTCAAAAAGCGTCATGCCGGAATTAAGACTGAAGCTGGTAGATGAAGAGTTACCGTACTCGTAGGTATTGTCGCCGCCAATACCTCGGCCAAAGTTGAAATTTTCGCCTGCCGATGCATTCACATTAGGCACCCATGACCACTGTGCGGTGTTTTTGTCAATCTCCGACTTCTCAAGCGTAGTCTCCTGCCGCGCCACGGTAAGGTTGTGCTCCAGGGCCCAGTCCATGCACTCCTGAAGGCTCCAGGGGTGGGAAAGGTCGGGTAGCGTATCAACCGGCGCCTGAAGGCTTAAAGCCAGTGTTAAAAGCAGTATCTTCATGGTTACTTGGAGCTGATGATTTGTGGACCGCGCACTTTGTCGCCGGGCTCAAGCCCGCTGCGAACCTCTATGTTAACGCCGTCGGAAAGGCCGGTGACAACGGGACGTTTGTCGTATCCATCGGCCGATGCAATATATACAAAGGTATCGTCACCCTCATACTGGATAGCGCTTTCCGGGATGGTCACAACGTCCTTCGCCTCCTGCAGCACAATCTCTGCATTGGCGCTGTAGCCGCTGCGGATGGTAACGTCGGAAGGAACTGTTACAGAGGCCTTTATTTCAAACAGATTAGTGCCATTGGACTCGGTTGCCTTAGGAGAAATATACTCCAGCGCAGCGTCAAAGAACACATCCTGCAGGGCACCTACGGTAATTCTTACAGGCAGGCCGATATGAAGGCGTCCTACCTCTGTCTCATCGATGTTGCCGTCGAAGATAAGGTCGTTCATGTTGGCCACGGTGGCAATGGTGGTACCGTCGTTGAAGGTATTGGACATGGTTACGGAATTACCAACCTTTACCGGCACGTCCAGAATAAGGCCGGAGATGGTGGAACGGATAAGGGTGGTACTTCCGCTCTTGTTTGACGACGACACGCCGTCGCGCACAATTTCCAGGTTCTCCTGGGCAATAACCTGCTCTTCCTGCGCCTGCTGCAGGCTCTGGCGTACCTTCTCGAACTCATCGGCACTTACCAGCTGCTTGTCGTACAGGGCTTTTTCCCTCTCGTAATTTACCTTTGCCTGTTCCAGGTTAAGTTCGCTCAGGCGCACGCGGCTCTGGGCCGATGAAAGCTGTCCCATGTCGGGAATAACCTTCAGCTTGGCTATTACCTCGTTCTGCTGGACGGTTTCGCCGGCTTTCTTGTAAACCTCGGCCACGATACCATTGATCTGCGGCTTTACGTTAACCTCGTCGCGGGGCTGGATTTTGCCGGTTACCACGGTGGCCTTCACAACGTCCCCGCGGCTGGCCTCAAGCTCCTGGTACTCAATTTCCTTTGGCTGAGAGCGCTTGAAAAGGTAAACAAAAGTGCCAATAAACACTCCTGCCACAAGGATAATAGCGAGAATTCTGCCTAATTTTTTCATATATATTAATGTTTTTATTCGTCTCTCATTGCATCTACCGGTTTAATCTGCATGGCGCGGGAGGCTGGCATCAGGCCGGCTACAACGCCAAGTACCGTTAGCAGGGCGGCGGCCAGCACGGCTATGCCGAAAGGCACTTGGAAGGCCGCCTTAAGTATGCCGTCCTGGGTCATTGCCAGTTCCACGCCCGCTAGTATTAGTACGCTTACCACAATTCCGGCCATGCCGGCAACAAGGGTAAGCACTATGCTCTCGGAAATAATCTGTCCCAGAATCTGCCTGGGCGTGGCGCCAATTGCACGGCGAATTCCAATCTCGGTGGTGCGCTCCTTAACGCTTACCATCATAATATTAGATACTCCGATAACGCCCGCCAGCAGCGTTCCAAGGCCTATTAGCCATACAAGGAAGTTGATGCCCTTGAAAAGGTTATCAACTATGCCGAAAATCAGCTGAGTATTCAGTAGGAATAGGGCCTGCTCGTCGGTAGGATCAAAATAGTGTGCCCTGGCCAGGATTTCACGCACCCTGGGGGTAAGGTCGCTCATGGTGTATCCCGGCTTGGCTGTGAAGCACAGCATCTGGATGTTATTACCCAGATTATAGGCCTTACGAGCCTGGGTGAGGGGAATGGTCACCATGTCGTCCGGGCTGCCGTTTATCTGAATACCGCCCTCTTCCCTCCAGTCCACGCCAATCACGTTATAATACGTTCCGCCCACAAGAATGCGCTGTCCGCACGGGTCGCCACCTTCCGGGAAAAGATTGGTATAGACCTTTTTACCCAGCACGCAAACTTTCCTCTCCTGCGCCAGGTCGGCGTCGTTTATGTATCGGCCATATCTGAGCAGGGGCGTTTCTATGTTTTTGTAATCGGCCCTTACACCTTTTACTACAGCGCTGCCGTAGGAGTGGTCTTCGCGCATCGCAGTCCTGCCCCACAGCGCCACAGTGGGCGTTACGGTCTCAAGCTCCGGCATAAGGTTCTTAAGGCGGTCAACATCGGAATATACCATATTCCAACTGCGGTCTTTCTTGAAGCCTTTATACGGTTTGCTGGTATCGTTGGCAAAGGCTATGCAGGTGTTCTGCGCAAAGCCGTCGAACTCCTTGTTAAGTATTTCCTTAAGTCCCTGGCTGCCGCCGGTGAGAAGCATGAGCATGAAGATACCCCAGAACACGCCGAATCCGGTGAGGATACTGCGGCTGCGGTTCCTTGTAATGCTGTCAAGGATCTCCCTGAAGGTATCTGTATCGAAAATCTTCATTCGGCCCTCAATGCTTCTATGGGTTTAACTTTTGCGGCTTTCCAGGCGGGGATGGCTCCGGCAATGGTGCCTGCAACAATGAGCAGCAGGGTGGCCTCCAGGGCAACGTCCAGGCCAACCGTAGGATTAACCAGCATTTGTATCTTTTGAAAGCCGATATCTACTGCCTCCTGCCCCACGGTCTTGTCCATCACCTGACAGGCTACCATGCCAAGCAGCATGCCGATATATCCGAAGAAAGCGGTTATGGCCACGCTATCGGCAATGATAAGGGTCATTATTGCGCGGGGCTTTGCGCCAATGGCCTTGAGGATGCCGAACTCGTGGGTACGCTCCTTGACGGTGATGAGCATAATGTTGGAAACGCCTACTATTCCGCTAATTAACGTTAGCAGGCCAAGGATCCATAGCGCAATGCGCAGTATGCTCTGCGCTTTGGTCATCTCCATATTTGCGGTGTAACCGTTGCGTATCCAGATGCCCATGTTGTCGTCCGGGGCAACGTCGTGCATGCGGCGGATGTCTCCGGCAAACTCTTCCTCAAACTGCTTATGCTCTTCCAGAGTGGTGGGGCCGTTAAGCGTAAACGACAGAGTCTCAATCTTGTCTGAGCTGTCGTAAATGCCTTTATAGGTAGAGTAAGGGATGGGCGTTGCACGGCGGAAATCCCTCTCATCGGTATGATAAAGGCCGATAAGTTGGAAAGACAGTTCGCCTGCCTTAACCCATTTGCCGATTAAACTTTCCGGATCTTGGGGGCAAAGCTCCTTGGCCTGGGACGTGCTGATAACGATCACCTTGCGCTTCTGGTCCACATCGGCCTTGTTTATGAAGCGGCCGGCGGCCATTTTCAGTTTGGCCTGATCCTGATAATCCGGCTGAACACCTGTCAGCCAGCCGTTTACGGTATTGCCGTCAAGGACCAGGTTTGTGCTTTTTGTGGAAGTGGTGGTGGTGACATTTTCAACTATTCCCTGCCAGCGGGGGCTGTTTGCGTAGTCGGCATCCCTCTGGTCCAGCTGTATCCATCGGCCTTCCTTGTAGCCGGCATAGGGCTTGGAGGTGCGCCAGCCTTCCACCTGCACGCTTTGCGAAATGAAGTCCTGTACGTTGCCCAGGAAGGAATTCATAAGGCCGTTGCCGGCGCCAAGTAGGGCTATGAGCAAGAAGATGCCCCAGCTCACCGCAAAGCCCGTGAGGGCCGTACGAAGCTTGTTCTGGCGCAGGCTGCTGCCTATTTCGTGCAGGAGTTCTCCCATTACTTGATTATGCTGCCGCCCCAGGCGCTGTGCGATTTGTTTTCTTCTATCTGGCCGATCATACCGTCCTTGATGTGGATGATCTTGTCGGTCTCGTTGGCTACGCCGCCTTCGTGCGTTACCACGATTATGGTCATTCCGTCTTCTTTGTTAAGCTGCTTCAGAAGATGCATCACTTCCACGCTGGTTTTTGAGTCCAGGGCGCCGGTGGGTTCATCGGCAAGTATTATCTGAGGCTTTGTGATGAGGGCCCTGGCTATTGCTACGCGCTGCTTCTGGCCGCCGGACATCTCGTTGGGGAAGTGGCTGGCCCAGGGGGTGAGGCCCATCTTTTCAAGGTATTCCATTGCCATTTCCCTGCGCGCTTTGCGGGGCACGCCCTGGTAGTAAAGCGGCAGTTCAACGTTCTCCACGGCCGTTTTGAAGCCAATGAGGTTGAAGCTTTGGAATATAAAGCCGATCATGCGATTGCGGTAATCGGCCGCCTGCTTTTCCGTGAGGTCCTTGATAAGTTTGCCATCCAGGTGATAGGAGCCCTCGTCGTAATTGTCCAGGATGCCCAGAATGTTCAGGAGGGTGGATTTGCCGGAGCCGGATGCTCCCATGATTGAAACGAATTCGCCGCGCTCTATGCGAAGGTCTATGCCCTTTAGCACGTGCAGCGGCTGTCCGTTGTCGTATGTCTTGTGAATGCCGTCAAGCTCTATGAGCGCCATTGGTAAAAATACTAACTTGATAAAACCTCCAGTTTCTTTGCAAATATCGTGCGGGAATCCCTCTCCAGGTGCAAAATCGGCCTAAAAGATTCCCCGAAGGTCCATCCCCTGGACCCTCAGCATCTTTTTGGCCCCCAAATGCACCATGGCGGGAGGGAAGTTGGATTTTTTTGCAATAAGAACGGACTATATTTTTATTATCGGCCGGGCTAATTTGGTAAATTTGCATTAAACCACATGATACGCGTATGAAACCTATCTTCAAAGCAGTTCTTCTGTGCATGGCCGCCGTCCTTGCACTTGCTTGCACTAAAAAAGCCAGAACCATTGCCTCAGTGCCCGAAATTACCGTCCAGGCGCCTCAGGGAACCGCTCCCGTGCTGCCCTGGCAGGTTTGGGTTAATTATGCCGATGGCACCGGAGAGTGGCGCCAGGCGAAATGGACCAACACCCTCAGGGAGACCGAGGAGGAAGAGGCCGCCCTGCCCGCGGGTGAGACCTACACCGTAAAGGGATATATCATCGGCGATAATACTGCCGAAAACGGATATCACCTTGAGGCTCAGGTGACTGTGGTGGCCGATAAGCCCCAGGCTCCGCAGCTTGTGGCCCGGCCGCTGCCGCTTGGCGACGTTCATCTTATAGGCAACAACCGCCTTGTCTCCAACAGGGATATGGATATCCGCAACCTCCTTTCTTTGGACGTTACCCAGCAGCTTTATAATTATCGCGATACCTACGGTCTTCCTACCGAAGGTTATACGGAAAGCGACGGCTGGGACAGCCCTACCACTAAATTAAAAGGTCACGGCAGCGGTCACTATATGAGCGCCCTGGCCTTTGCCTTTGCCAGCACCGACGACCCTGAACTGAAAGCCGCCCTGAAAGCAAACATCAAGCGCATGGTTGACGAGCTGCGCGCCTGCCAGGAACTTACCTTCGTTTACGACAAGGCCCTGGGCCGATATCGCGAAGCCCGCGACCTTGCCCCGGAGGCTCAGCTTGTGAAGATGAAAGGCACCTGGGATGCATTTGACCAGTATAAGAAAGACTGCCGCCAGTATGGTTACGGCTACATAAACGCCATTCCGGCCCAGCATCCGGTGCTCATCGAGAATTATACCGCATACAATAACTTCAGCGGCGTATGGGCCCCGTATTATTCCATCCACAAGCAGCTTGCCGGCCTTATTGACATAGCAAACAACATTGACGACGAGGAAATTGCCGCCAAGGCCCTTCTGATAGCCAAAGATATGGGCCTGTGGGTATGGAACCGCCTGCATTACAGGACATACGTTAAAACCGACGGAACCAAGGCCGAGCGCCAGGCCCGTCCAGGCAACCGCTACGAGATGTGGAATATGTACATCGCCGGCGAAGTTGGCGGTATGCAGGAATCCCTGGCCCGCCTTAGCGCAATGGTTGCCGATCCTGCCGAATCGGCCCGTCTTGCCGAGGCTGCCACCTACTTTGACGCCCCTGCATTCTACCAGCCTCTGTCCCGCAACGTGGACGACATCCGCACCCGTCATGCCAACCAGCACATTCCCATGATTGTGGGCGCCCTCAAGAGCTACGAGGTTGGCGGTCCGGATACCTATTATAATATAGCCAGCAATTTCTGGGAGCTGGTTCAAGGCCGATATGCATACGCAATGGGCGGCGTTGGAAACGGCGAAATGTTTCGCCAGCCCTACTCCCAGATGATGAGCATGAACACTAGCGTGATGAGCGACCGCCACGGCAACCTGTTCCCCAACCCGGACATCAACGAAACCTGCTGCTGCTACAACCTGGCAAAGCTTACCAAAGACCTTAACTGCTTCAATCCGGACGATGCCCGCTACATGGACTACTACGAGAGGGTGCTGTACAATCAGCTTGTTGGCTCCGTGCATCCTGAGGAATACGGCGTTTGCTATCAGTACGCAGTGGGTTTGAACGCCACCAAGCCTTTTGGCAGCGAAACTCCCCAGAGCACCTGCTGCGGCGGTACCGGTGCCGAGAATCATGTAAAATATCAGGAAGCAGCATACTTTGTAAACGACAATACCATTTGGGTGGCTCTGTATCTGCCCACAGCCGTCCGCTGGGCTGCCAAGGATGTGGAATTTACCCAGGAATGCGCCTGGCCGGCCGAAAGCTCTGTGATTACCATCACCAAGGGCGGCCGCTTTGCAATGAAGCTGCGCGTGCCTTACTGGGCTGTGAAGGGCTTCTCGGTGAAGCTTAACGGTAAGTCTTACGGAAAAGGCGCCCAGCCTTGCTCATACGTTGAAATTCCGGAGCGCGACTGGAAGGCCGGAGACAAAGTAGAGGTGAAGATGCCTTATGGCGCCCACATCAACTTCGGCCCCGACAAGATGGACCTTGCCGCTACCGGTGTAAACCAGGCCCGCACCCCGTTTGAGCCTATGTGGGAAGGCACCATAATGTACGGTCCACTTGTAATGGCTACCCCCGATATCACCGTATGGGAACAGGCCGAATTCACCCTGGATTCCGACCTCAAGGACATTGTTCTTAAGGGCACCACCGGTGACGAAGGCACCAACGGCAATGTTTACACGCTTACTCTGGCCGATAAGACCTTCTATCCGGACTACTACCTCACCGGCCACAGCACTCACTACCTGCGCCTGAACGTGCTCACCGGCAACAAGGAGGCCGCAAAGACCGGCGCAGTGGACAAGACCTATCTTGAGCAGGCCGTGAAGATTGCATCCTCACGCGTAGATGCCCAGGAAGCCTGGAACGCCCTTGAGGAGAAGGTTCCTCCGTTCGCTCCCTGGGCTCCCAACGGCTATGCTCGCATGACCGAGCAACTCTCTGTGGCCCAGGAAGTTCTGGCTGCCGAAGACGCCACCCAGGAGCAGGTTGGCAAAGCCACATCGGCCCTTAACGCCGCCATCAACTCCATGCGCCCCGGCAACCTCGCCGAACCCGAAGATCTGGACGAACTGCTTAAGTTAGTAACCAGCGCCAAGCAAATCGAGAACAAGAGCACCCAGCTCCGCGAAGCCATAGACTTCGCCGATATGGTAATCTCCTACGTCAACGACGGCTCCGGCACCAAAGACTTCATCAACGTAGGCTACCGCAGGCTGGAAGAGGCCCTGAAGGCCCTGTAAGGCCGGCTTAGCCCCGCTCTGGGCTGGCAGCTAAATAGCTGAGTATCAGCGAGTTTAATAAAAGTAATCGTTCAAAATCTGAACGATTACTTTTATATAATCCCCTGTGTATCAACAACTTAACTGCCAGCTGCTTTTCCAAGAAATAGTTCCGCAAATGTTTGATTATCTAAAATATTGTGATTACATTTGCAAAAATGATATCACAAATGGAAACGATTGCAAGAACTCAGACAGTGATCAGGTTCAGGGAGGACATACTGAACAGGGCAAAGTATAAGGCAAAACAGCGGAATATGTCTTTGAACGCTTTTTTGGAAGATGTTGTAGCTCAGGCCGTTAAGCCGGAAATACCCAAGCTGCCAAAGGATTTTAAGATAGATCCGGTAATTGCTTCTTTCGGTAGTCTCATCCCGGCTTTCACTCCGGAGCAATTGGCTGCCGATGACAGGCTAGCGTATATTGTAGGAAAGGGAGGAGAATAGGTATGAAAGTTTTTCTTGATACAAATATTCTATTGGATTGGATTCTCCATGACAGACCTTTTAAAGAAGAATGCGAGGCTATCCTTTCTGCCGCAAAAGCCGGTGTAATAGATGTGGTTGTCACAACCCAGAGCATTCTAGATGCGCATTTCACGTCAAAAAAAGCCGGGATACAATATGAGGCGTTCGAGCGCATGATAAACCACTTGCGCTCATTCTCAACAATTAATGCGATTGACTGGATAGATCTTAGTTGGGCAACCAGCCATTATTCTGGAGACCTGGAGGACGATGCGCAGTACGCAAGTGCCTACAACGCTTGCTGTGACTTCTTCATCACCCGCGACAAAAAACTCATGGAGCTGAACAATCCGCTCAACCCCATGACTGTAATCTCACCGGAAGAATTCATAGCCGGAATGATGGAATAAAAATCAGAGTAATTAAGATTCTGTGTTAGATTGCACATCCTTCGGCGAGGGCTGCAAATTTTAATTCTCTGATCATTTTCCCCAGGGCTTGATGTTTTCGAACTGGGCTTTCCAGGGCCACTTGGTGTCTTTGGAGTCGCCTTCGCCGTCGTGGTCGGTGCCGCCGGCGCCCCAGGCGTGGCGCTCATATTCCTTGGGTGCGCCGCTAACCACGAACCAGAGTTTGCTGCAGTTGGCGGGTACGTTCCAGGTCTGGGCTTCGCCGGTGGCGCTCCAGACGGGGCTGTAGGTGGTGGTTCCGTCGGAATTGTATGATACAAAGCCGTAACGCCAGCCGGCGATAGAAGGATTTCCACTAACGCAGCCATCAAGGCCAAGGTTGGAGGCCAAAGTGGCCGAAACCGTACGTGCGCTGTTATCCTCCGAAGGCAATGTCATGCGGAAAGCGTTGGAACCGGTGGTTTCCGGAGCCTTATCGGCCTTTACGGCCCACCATCCATCCTGGTTGAACCAAGAGCCGGCGTCAAGCACAGTTCCACCTATGAAACTCTTTCCGTAAGAACGAATTTCATCCGTGTCCCAGGTTAGCATATGTGCGGCATACTGCCACATTGAATCGTTCATTGCATCTACGTCCTTGCCAGTAATGCGCATATAGGTTTCGATGGGATCCTCGGGATAATTTGCCTCATTCCAAAGCCGGCCGATGAAGGTGATGTCTTTGTTCTGTTCCTCTACCCACCACCAGTGGATGAAGTAGTCGGCGTAACGCGGCCGCTCGTGAAGTACGTGCAGGTAAGTTGAGGTCGTGAAGTTCCAATACCAGCCGGAGAAGGTTTCCGGGCGGTAGCGGTCCATCACCATGCTCTGCCACTGGGCGGTTTGCTCCCAGAAGCAGTTGCCGCCGTCGCCGTTAGGGCCGAATCCGTAGCGCCAGCCGGGACCCTGCAGGCCTGAAGTTGAAGGTGCCTTGTCCACGCTCACGCCCTGGCGCACCAGATAGTCGCAGAATACCATATACTGGAAGCAGTGGCCAATCTCATGGCCGATAGTGCTGCCCACAGGCTTGCAGGTGGAAGGATTCACCCAAAGGGCGCCTATCACGTTGTCGTAACCCGAACCGGTAGCCAGCCATTCGGTCTGGTAAATTATGAAGATTTCCATCTTGTACTTGTCCAGAGTGGAAAGTCCTTTCCCGGTATCGGCAAACTTGAGCTTGTTCACGTTAAGTTCATAGAATTCCTCGGCCTTGGCAAGCAGGTCGTCAATATCCACGCGCATGCTGGCAACTTTGGCGTCGGTGGGCGTCACCGTTCCATGGGAGCCGTATTTGATGTCCCAGAATACAATGAAGTGCTCGCTTTGTTTGCTTCGTCCGAAGAACCACTTTGAGTCGCTGCGGAACATATTCATCGAACGGAATTCCTGAGGGATGTAAATCTTGTCAAGATTCGGCACATCGGCCTCAGAGATAATGAGCACGCTCTCGTCCTGGGTAATTGTGATTTTTTTGAAATTATCCTCGCCGGCATGAAGTCCAAGCTTGGTTTTCCTGGAAGCGTCATCAGGGTTCGCCTGGGCGGTAAGCTTTATGCTCTGACGCTTGGTGCTGCCTTCGCCGCTCAGGGCCGATGATGTAAGCCAAGTGGCGTCTTCGGGAATTTCCAACTCCCAGTAGCCTGTGCAGGTGAATACCATATTCGTGCTTCCGCCATCACCGCTGAAATTGTATTTGGGCTCCTGCGTGAATGTAATTGTCGCATTGGGATCGAACTCGTGCTTCTCTTCCGGTTGATCCTGCTCTCCCGGCTGATCCTGCTTCTGGCAGGACATACTCCCAAACATCACAAGGGATGCTGAGATCAGCGCAAATAAAACTTTTTTCATTTACTCTGTAATAGTTATGTTGAATTTTTCCGTTGCTGTGTATTCGCCTTTCACAAAGGCAAAGCTAATGGTGTAAACGTCACCGGCTTTCATTGCGCCTTCCGAGACTCTGTTGGGATGAACGCCAAACTGACACGTCCAGGAACTCTTGTCGTACTCCATAAATACATAGGAAGTGCTCCAACCCTGGACAGAACCTTCGGCCCCATACCAGAAACCGTATCCGTTGGCGGTGTAGTTGTAGCTCAGTGAGCCGTCCGGCTGCACGGCGGCAATCTTTACGGCTCCCTTCTGCACGTCGGCGCGGTCGGCGGGGATGGCTGCCACAATGTCGGAAGGCTGCATTACAAAGGCCTCGGCAATGTCTACGACGTCGTCCTCAAGCGAGAAAGCTGTTCCGCCGTATCCGGCTGCGGCCGATGTTGTGATATTGTGCTCAATCACAATGCTGTGCGGCGTTTCACTGCCGTCAAAGTCAACGTTGCCGAAGAGGTTGGTTCCCGTGAATTTTATGCGGAAGGGCCACTGCTCGTCGTTAGTGTTGTCCTCGTCCCAGAGATGCTGCATATATGTCTTTGGCGTAGCTGCCACAACCATCCAAAGTTTGGAGCAGCTTTCGGGTACGGTGTATGAAATATCGGCATTGTCCGTTACGCGGGTACTGGGGGAGTACACCCTGGAACCGTCGGAGAGCACGCTCACGAAGCCCACGTTCCATCCTGCGTTTGACGGGTCTTTAACCTTGTTGAAGCCGGCGGCGTTGGGAATGCCCTCGAAACGTACCTGGAAACTCCCGTCGGAAGGCACGTTGAGCCGGATATGGTTGAATCCTGTAGCCTCAGGTGCGCGGGAATAATCCACAGTATAAAAGCCGGTGGATTCATCATAATTTCCGGTCCATCCAATCTTGCCGATATAATCCTTGCCGAAGTCCCTTACGGGCTGAGTAATTCCGGTAAGCTGCCCTTCGTACAGGTTGGTGGATTCTACCGGGAAATCCCAGGTTACGCAGCGGGCCGAATAATCATAAAGCGACTCGTTAAGCTGTTCCATTGAAAGGTTGTGCTTGCGCTGGTATGTCTGGATGGGATCTTCCGGTTTCTTAGACAGGCGCCAGAGCTCGCCAATCTCCTGCACCCCGTGCAGCGACGCCCAGTACCACATAAGGAAGTAGCTTGCATAGCGCTGGTGCTCGTGGGTGAAGTGGCGGTGGCTATTGTTCACGAACTCGGTGAAGTTCACCGTTGTGAAGGCCTGCTCGGCATAGCTCTGGTAGCTTTGCCACTGGGCGCACTGCTCCCAGAAGCCGCAGCCCTGGCCAATCTCGTAGCGCCAGCCGGTGGAGAAGTCGTTGGGAGCGCCATTTGCAATAGCGTCGCAATAAACCTGATACTGGAAACTGTGGCCGATCTCGTGCGCGATGGTGCTGCCCACAGGGTGGCAGGTTGCGGGATTAATCCACAGTCCGCCTATCACGTTGTCGTATCCGCCGCCATAGGCCATCCAAGTGGTGGTATGATGGATGAAAATCTCCATTTTGTACTTGTCCAGGTTGGATTGTCCTTTCCCCAGTTCGGCAAATTTGAGTATGTCGATATTTACCCTGAAGAACTCTTCGGCCTTTTCCAGCAAGTCGTCAATGTTCACGTACATATTGTTTGACGGATCAAGGTCGGAGGGCGTTTTTTCGCCGTAAGGGTCGTAGCCCGGCTCCCAGAATACTATGAAATGCTGGCTTTGCCTGCTTCGGCCAAAGAACCACTGGCTGTCGCTGCGGAACATATCCATCGAGCGCAGCTCCTGCGGGATATATATTTTGTCCAGATTGGGGACGTCCTCCTTGGCTATAGTAATAACTTTACCCTCCTGGGAGACGCTTATGGTCTTTTGCGTGGCGCCTGCGTGGAAGGTAAGCTTTGCCTTGCGCGATTTGGCGTCAGGATTGGCCTCGGCCTTTATATTCACGCTTTGACGCGCTGTGGAGCCGTCGCCGTGATCAGGTTCCAAGCTTACCCACTGTACATCTTCCGGAACTGTGATTTTCCAGTTGCAGTCCACGGTGAAGACCAGCGATTTATTATCGCCTTCGCCGGTGAAACTAATTTTGGGATCGGCCGAAAATTTGACTGTGCCTTCTATGGAGTCGTCAAAGATATCTTCCTCTTGAACAGGCGCTTTGGTGCAGGCGGCCAAAAGCAGGACCGGAATAAACAGGCCGATAATAAAATTCTTCATTGGTTTTCGTTGTAGATTTGGTTCCCGGAGGGGCGGTCAGGCCCCGCCGGGAAAAGTGCGGGCTGCTTAGTCGGCAGCAGCCACGAAGTTAATCTTGTAGTTCAGTGTGATGATGGTGGGAGCAGCGTCGAATTCAGGGATGTATTTGACAACCTGCTTGAATTCGGCAGTCTGGCCTACGAGGGCTGCTACCAGATCGGTGATGGCACCTTCTTCACCAGGCATTGTACCGACAGAGATTGCGATAGCGTCGATGCCGGCCTGCAGTTCGATGAACCATGCGCCGCTTTCTACGCCCCATGCTCCAACTTCGTCAATGGTCTTCATCCAGGCACCGCCAATGCCGCCGGCGTTGGAAGGAACAGGTTCACCCTTTACATAGTTGGTAACATCAAGACCCTTAAGGAGTTCTTCTGTCTCTTCGTCATAGATGGCATCTTCAAGGTTCACAATCTGATACTTGGTGAGCTGGAGATAGTTCTGGATGCCGGATACGTCGGCCTGTACGCCGTCGTAGAATACGTTCACGGGAACGGTGAGGATAACCTCGTTCATTGTGAATTCACCGGTCTGGCGCTTTGAGCTGTCGTACTGGCCGGCTTCGGGATCTACGAACTCGGTAACTTTAACCTTGTACTCAATACCTACACGAATGATATTGTCGGCGCTTTCAGTGCGCTGGAATACCATACGGGCTGTGTAAACGTCGCCGCCTTTCATGACGCCGGGCATAACGCCGATGGTCACAGCCAGTTCACCTTCCTCGTCGAAAAAAGCTTCGGTGAAGATGCGTGCATCGTCGCCCCAGTTCTGCTTGCTGCCCTGTCCGTTGCACCAGTAGCCAATGCCGTTGGTGTTGAAGGCGTCAGTCATATCGTAACCGGTTGCGGGATCGTTACCCATGTAAAGAACTTCTTCTCCGGTTTCAGGGCTGCCTTCGATGGTGCCCATAGCCTCTACCATTTCGACCCAGGAGTCGAATCCAAGGAGTTCGAAGATTTTCTTGCCGTCCTTGTGGGTCATAGTGGAATAGACTTCCTCGGCAATACCATACTGTGCGGTTGTCTCGCAGGTGTATTCCTTGCCGATCAGATAGTCGGCCCAATCGCATTCGGCTTCCTTACCGGGATCTACGGGATCTACGGGACCCGGCTGAGGGTCGGGCTGGGGATCGGGTTTGCGACCGTCATTCTTCTGGCAGCCCATGATGACTGCAGAAACGAGCATGAAGCTCCAAAAAAACTTTTTCATAAAGATTAAGTGATTAAAAAGTTAATGGTTTTTATCGGTTTAGGATTTTTTATTATTCTTCTGCTGCATCTCTTCCGGGATAACCGGGGTTCTGTACAAGCTTTATGTTAGACTCCATGTTCTGGACGCAGATAGGATACAGGTTCTTGTGGAAGTCGCCGGGGGTTTCGGCCCTCTTGGAGAGCCAGCTCTTGCCGTTCCAAACGTTCTGGCCGTTGCCGCAGCGGAAGCGGATGAGGTCCTGACGGCGGTGGAATTCGCCGATGAACTCCCAGGCAAGGTCGTCAAGCAGACCGCCAAGTTCAATGTCGGAGCCACCTTCCATAGTCTTGATGAAGTACTGGTCGTTCCAGACTTCCTCGTAGGTGAAAGCGGGACTCTCGGGTTCTTTAGCGTCAATTTCGGGATCTCCGCAAGCTCCTGCAGTGTACTCGCGTACGCCGTAGTCATAAACGGAACCACCCTTGAGCTGGGCAACCGTACGGGTAGCCAGGGAAGGATCACTGTCACGGAATGCACGCTGACGGACTGCAGTTACAAGGTCTGCAGCTTTTTGCTCTGTGTACTCTGGGATCTTCTTTGAACCGCCCAGGCGCAGGGCGCATTCTGCAGCGATGAAGTATGCGTCGGACAGACGGTAGATAGGAGTGTCGGTGCCGGCTGCGTGGATGGTGGGCTGGATTTCGGCTTTAACGTAGCGATAGCCTTCAAGCATATATGCACCGGGAGTATCCACGGAGTGTACTTCCTTGGTGTAGAAAATGTCCACAGGGCCCTGGGAATCGACGCTTGTCTTATCCAGTTTTACGCGGTCGCTGGAACCATATACATACTGCTGGCCATAGGCCCAGGTGTCATAGAAACGAGTATCCAGATACTGTACGCCAGTAAGGTGGTTGGAACGTGCGGGATCCACTTTCTTATGTGCATAGGTGTCTATGAACTGGGGAATGCCGGCACCACCGTTCCAGCCGCCGGCAAAGCCGAATGCAGCTGTTCCAAAGGAAGGAAGGTTTGCATTTGCAAGGTAACTGCCGCGGTTCTGGCCATATTCGATGTTAATTGCGAATATAATCTCATTGTTGGCAGACAGGTCGGCCCTGTGGTTGTCCTTATAATTGGCCGACAGGGAATACAGTCCGGACTTGATGGCTTTATCGGCCCATTTGAGGGCTTCCTCGTAATGGCTCTTGTCGCCTTCGTCGTAAGGCTCCTTATCGGCAAACCATGCATAGTAGTTCAGGTGCATCTTAGCAAGGGTCATCCAGGCCATGCCTTTGGTGGGGAAGCCGAAGTAGTTGGTTTCCGGGAGGTCTTTTTCGGCCTCTTCAAGTTCGGTTACAATATATGCAAAGGTCTTGGAGGGCTCTTCCTGTTCGGGCAGGAAGCCAGCGGGCTGGTCTTCTTCCGGAAGGATGGGGATGTTCCTGTAAGAGTCAAAGAGAACATAGTAGAAGTATGCGCGAATGGCCCTGAGTTCTGCGGCGGTCTGAGGGTTTGCCTTGCGGAACTCCTCGTTGCGCAGCGTCTGGTTGGCATACATGATACCCACATATGCGTAGTACCATACCACGTAGTTGATGTTGTTGATTGAAGGAGAGAACTGGTGCTTGTGGTAAGCGATATAATAGTCTCCCCAGCCAACGCCGATACGGGAAGGGAAAAGGTGCAGGTCGGCTGCGTCTTCGGTCCAGTCCCACAGTCCGTAATACTCCCAGACCATGAGGTTGAGGTTGGTATAGACGTTACCGGACATCTCCGCAATTGTCTGCGGGTCGGTGAAATCTAGCGTAGCGTCCGTAAGGAAGTCGTACGGGTGCTCCGTAAGGTCGGTGCAGGATGTTGCGGCAAGGGCGCCGGCCATCCCAAGAACAATCAGTATTTTATTGAATGCTTTCATGACAGTTTCTGATTAGAAGGTGAGGTTGACGCCAAATGAAATGGAACGGATAGTAGGATATTTGTCACGGTCGTCGATACCTGCGCCCCAGAACGGGTTGCTGTTCTCGATTTCGGGATCAAGTCCGCTGTAACCGGTGAGGCAGAACAGGTTGTTAGCGGAAACATAAATTCGTGCGTCCTTGATGAGCTTTACATTCTTGGTGTTGAATGTGTAGCCAAGGGTTATGTTGTCAATCTTAAGATAGTCGCCGCGCTCGAGGAATTCGCTTATAAACATCTGGGTCTGGCCCGTACCAAGTTTCTTGTATTCGCCGGTGGGCTGCTTGGTCTCCAGGTCGTAGACAGGGAGTTCGGTTGCTGCACTCTTGAGGCGGTTGTACTGGATGGAGTTGTTCTGGTAGAACAGTCTCTGGTTGTTCAGAATAACGAAGCCAAGGGCACCGGCCAACTGGATGTTCAGGTCGAATCCCTTATAGCGGAAGTGGTTGCCCCAGCTGAAGATGAGGGAAGGAACGCCGGAACCAAGCCACTGACGATACTGGTCGTCGTTGTACTCTGTGGTAGCTTCAGCCCAAGTTCCGTCGGGAAGCTCTATAATCCACTTGCCGTTGCTGCTTACACCATGGATGGACTTGAGGCCCCAGAAGCGTCCGGTTGCTTCACCCACAACGACGCGGTGAGTACTCACGGATACAGGATCGCTGATACCGCCGACGTTCATCCATTCGGAAGTCTGGTACAGGTCGTTGGAGAGGCTCACAAGCTTGTTGGCATTGTGAGACATTGTGAGCGTTGAGGTCCACTCGAAGTTGCGGGTCTGTACGGGAATTCCGCCCAGCAGGATTTCAAAGCCCTTGTTGTTCATTATACCCACATTTGCCAGAGTAGCATTGAATTTGTTCGGGGGAAGAGGAACGTCGAACCAGTAAAGCAGACCCGTGGTTGTTTTATCATAAACATCCACGCTGCCGTACAGGCGTCCGTTCCAGAAGCCGAAGTCCACACCTACGTTAAATTCAGATGATGTTTCCCATCCGATCTCCAGATTGGGGTTCTGGGATGCGCGGAGTGCCTTCTCCCAGTTGCCTGAGACGGGATTGTAGAACTTGCCGCTGTATTCGTATGCAACAAGGGATGCGTATGAGCTGCCGGGAATGATACCTGTCATACCCCAACCCAGACGGAGCTTGAGGTTGGACAGCCAGTCGCGGGTGTTGGACATGAAGGTTTCGTTCATGATGTTCCAACCAAGGGAAACTGAAGGGAAATTACCCAATTTGTGGTTGTTACCGAACTTTGAGGAACCCTCACGGCGGAACGATACCAGCACGTTGTAGCGGTTGTCGTAGCCATAGGAGATACGGCCGAAGAAACCGATGAGCGTGTTGTCGTTCTTGTATGAGGAAACGCCGCCGTATTTCTTAAGGGTAGCCTGCTTGGTGATATCGGGCTCGATGAGTTCGGCATATCGGCCGTTTTCAAGGTTGTTGTAAAGGAACTTTTCAGAAGAGAAGCCGGAGTTGGAAGCACCGAAGCCCTCGTAAACGTTGTAGTTGTAGGAATAACCTACCATACCGGAGAAGCGGTGCTTGTCCCAGGTGTGCTCATACTTGGACGTGATTTCCAGATAATCCTCCCTGCCGTTGTACTGGCTCTTGGAGGCCGAACCATTGTACATGGGCTTCTTGGTCTCGTCGGTGTACCATTCCTTGTAGTTATCATAATAGTAGGAACTGCGGTACGACTCGGACATGGAATTTGAACGGTGGGTGGAGAGCATGAGGTTGGTGGTCCATCCCTTAATGGGCTCAAGGGTGATATTGCCAGTGAGATTTGTCCATTCGCTCTGTGTATCGCCAGTTAACTCGTTCAGGATAGAAACGGGGTTGTAATATTGGAAACGGCCGAATTCTTCCATGTAACCCTGCTCGGGATCGTTGTTCACGTAAACGGGAGACGTAGGGTTGCGGATTAGAGCCTGACGGTATGCGTATGCAGGGTCTGCGGAAGAGTTCTTATGCAGGCCTTTCACTATGTTCAGGTTAATTTTCAGGATGTCGTTGAACAGATACTGGGACAGGTCGAAGCCCATCTTGAGATCCTGGCTGTCGGTGCTCTTGATAACGCCTTGCTCGCCGCGGTAAGAGATGTTGCCGGAGTAGGTTGTACTCTTGGTACCGCCGCTGATGGACAGGGAGTTGTTGTGGGTGAAACCGGGACGGGTTATCTCGCCAAGCCAGTCGGTGGAATAACCGTCGTCGGGAAGAGCTGTAAGCTTATCCACAATCCCGTGATAATCCATGAAATCGGCCTTCTTGCCAAAGTGGGAAGTGGAAACATAGCCCGAGTAGTTCACCGTAACGGATTCTTCGCGACGTCCCGTCTTGGTGGTGATGAGGATAACGCCGTTTGCACCGCGGGTACCATAGATGGCAGCTGCAGATGCATCTTTGAGGACGGTAATGTCGGCAATGTTTTCGGGGGCCACGGTTCCCATATCTCCAGGAACGCCGTCAACAAGGATGAGCGGGGTGAGGTCACCGTTGATGGTGGTAACACCACGCAGACGGATGGTACTTCCGGCATTAGGGTCACCGGAGCTCTTGGTGATTGACAGACCGGCAACCTTACCACGAATCAATTCGGATGCGTCGTGGATGTTACCGATAAGGAATTCTTCACTCTTGACAGATGCGACGGCCGAAGTGATATCGCCTTTACGCTGGGTGCCGTAGCCGATGACGACGGCGTCGTCCAGTGCAAGGATATCTTCGGCAAGGACCACATCAATAACTTTCTGGCCATTGACGGGAACTACCTGGGTAACGTAGCCGATAGCTGCAATCGTAAGGCTTGCATTCTCGGGTACATCCTTCAGGCTGTACTTGCCGTCAGCGTCTGTAATTTCGCCGATGGGCGTTCCGGGGATCATCACGCCCGCTCCAATGACGGGCTGCCCCATGGGGTCCGTCACCGTACCGGAGACGTTGATGGTCCGCTGAGCATAGGCGCCCTGGGCCACGAGGAGCATCAGGCCTGCCGCTGCTGCGGAGAAAATAGATTTAATGGACATAGTTGTAGTATTGTTGGTTAATAGTTTGGTTTCGCATTATTCCACTCTGCAAAAATACCTCATATAAATCTGGCGAAATGTACCAAAAGTCCGATAAAAAAGGCAAACCTATAAAAATCGTCCAAATCATTCGCTATTGCGCTTGGCCCACTCATGTGGCGTGAGACCAAATCTGGTGGTGAAGATTTTTGAGAAATAGCTGGGAGACGAGAATCCGACCATATAGCAAATCTCACTCACGGACAGGTTCCCTTTTGACAAAAGACCGGCGGCCATGTTAAGGCGGGTTTCGTTTATGAGTTTGTTGGGAGTCTCGCCGCTTATCTCGCTTACCTTTGCAAACAGGCTGCTTCGGGAAATGGCCATTTCCTTTGCAAGGAAGGCGATGGAAAGGTCCGGATTGGCAATATTGTCCATAATAATTTTGTCCAGCTTTGCCATGAATGCCTCGTCCGGAGTCTGGGCCGGGGCCTGTTCTCCGTCCTCCTGTCTGGAAAGGGTATTCTGCATCTGGTGCAGGTATGAAGTTACTCCGCGAAGAGCCTTGTGATTTTTCTCTAAGGCCGATATTTCGGCCTTGACCGGGGCAAGATCCTTTTGTTCCTTAAGTTTTTCAAGCTGGATGCCGATACCCGCAAGCGGGGCTTCCAGCCTTTCCATAATAGAGCCTATAAACTGCGCTTTCTCGTCCCTTTCCTCTTCTTTTACCATTGAAACGGCCTGGTCCAGCTTGCGCTCGTACTGTATTACGGACTTCTGTTCCAGCTTGCCTATCAGATACTTGACGACAAGACCGGCAAGTATCACCGCCAGAATTGCGTAAATGGCTATTGCAAGGTCGCTTTGCAGGGGATGCTGCCTTATGGAGAATTCCAGCATTGCCTCTTCCGGACTCCAGACGTCCGAATTATTGCTGGCCCTTACGTGCAGCCTGTAACGTCTGCCGGCCGGGAGGCGGTTGAACGTGAGGCTGCTTTGGTTGCCTATGATCTTCCATTCTTTCTCCAGGCCCTCCATAAGGTAAGCATAGCGCACCTTCTCGGGAGCGCTGAAACTGGGAGCCGAGAATGAAACATACAGGTCTTTGTATTTCCAGTTGAGGCTTGCGGTTTTTTTCTGTTCAAGCAGATCCAGCGCAATATCCTTGCCGCTTGCGACAGCGCTGGTTAGAATAACCCTTGGAGGAATTGCGTCTTTCTTGATTTGCCCGGGGAAAAAGGAAATGAAGCCGTCCGACGTACCGGCATAGATGCGACCGTCCCGGGTACTTATGCAAGTGTTGGGAGAGAACATTGAAGCATTTACCCCGTCGCTGGGGCCGTATGCTTCCGTCTTCTGGTTGGCCGGAGAGAAGCGAATCAGCTGGCCCTGAGTGGTGAGCCAAAGCTGCGTGCCGTCAAAGGCCATCCCCTGGATGTCCTCATCCTCCAGTATGCGCGTGCCTTCAGTTCCTTTGAACAGCAGCAGACCCTTCTGGGTGCCTGCAAACATACCCCCCCCTCCGGGGCTTAATTGCAAACAGTTAACTGCGTTGGTGGGGAGGACCGAATTGTCCTTGTTAAGCACCTTCCAGGCGCCGTCGGCATTACGTATCAGTATTCCGCCGCGGGATGTGGCCACCCACAGGGTGCCGTCTTCGGCCGATACTATGTGACTTGCCCAGTCGGCCTGGATTTCGTGGATGAAACGGTCATTGGCGGGGTCGTAGCGGCATACTCCGGCATTGGTGCCGGCCCACATCGTGCCGTCTTTGTCCATGTGCAGGGCGTAAACGCTTCGGGCGTCAAGGCCTTGAAGGTTGCTGTAAACCTTGACGGCGCCGGTGCGCAGGTTAAGCCTTATAAGATCCTCCGAATATGTCCCCACCCAAAGGTGGTCTCCCTCGCGAAGAAGCGCATGTATATTATAGGTAGAGGGCAGGGACTTCCTTGTTAGCTTTCCTTCGGAAATGTCGTAATGAAACAGGCCGCCGTTGTCCGATCCTATCCACATATTGCCGTCGGGGTCTTCACAGAAGCAGCTTACAATGTAGTCTTCCTGCGCTTTTACCTGCTGGGACAGCGACAGGGAGAAAAACTGTCCCACGTTTGGAGACACGTAGTTTACGCCGCCGTAGTATGTCCCTATCCAAAGACCGCCCTCGTGGTCTTTAAGCAGGGGATACACGTATTTGTTGGAAAGGGATGCGGGATTGGTGCGGTCGTTGGTGTAAAGGACACGTTCTCCGGTAATGAGGTTTACATTCAGCAGGCCGTCGTCAGAGCCTATATAGAAATTCCATGAACCGCCGTGAAGTATGGAGTGGACATGGTCGAATCCCTGTCCGGGAGCAATGGCCTGTGATACCGACAGGGTGGAAGGGGAAATCCGGTAAAGACCTTTGTCCCAGGTGCCGGCCCACAGCTCTCCGTTGCCATCTTCGGCAAGGGCGCAGACTCGCGCAGGTGTGCACCCAAGGTATGTGAGGGCCGGGCTCACAAAACCATCCTCTGCCGCATTATATATGCAAAGCCCGTCCGGCAGCGACTGGGCGGCTATCCATATCCTTCCATCGGCCGCTATCAGTATCTTTTCCACGTTTGTGCCGTCCAGGTAGTTGTGCATTTTCCCTTTGGAGTAGCGGAACACGCCTTTGCCGAATGTCCCTATCCAAATGTCGCCGTCCCTGTCCTGCGCTATTGAGTAAACAACTGCGCCGGAGGGTTCCGGAATATGTTCCAGGGTGTTGTCGGCCAAACGGTAAACAGCGTCTTCCGTGCCCACCCAGAGCGTTCCGGAGGCGTCTTCCATAAGGCTTTGCACGGTGTTGCTTCTCTCTCCCGGAATGCGTTTGCGAGTGAACGAATTGCCGTCAAAACAGTCCAGACCGCCTGAAGAACCAATCCATACCAGGCCGCGGCTGTCCTGCAGGATGGCATTGACGTTGTTGGACGACAGTCCGTTAAGGGTAGTATAGTGCCTGAAGGTATAATTACCTGAGTTTGCATGCAGTAAAAAGCAGGCCGCGAGGGCCAGCCATAATGTGGTTACCAGTTTTTGCATATGCAAATATAATCTTTTATTTTGAAAAGAGTCCGTACATTCTTGGACGATTTTACAAAACAATTGGATTATTTGGCAACTGGGTATGCGTAAAGATGCCTAATTTTGCCCTGAACCATTCAATAACACTATGACAAGAAAAATTGCAGCAGTTCTTGCCGGCCTTGCCGTCGCAATTACCCTTCAGGCACAGACCGCTTCCGGCGGATATCCTATTGACCCAGTTCCGTTTACCAGCGTCAAGGTAGATCAGAACTCCTTCTGGGGTCAGAGACTCCAGGCATCCCGCGAAGTTACCATCCCCCTGGCATTCTCCAAATGCGAGAGCGAAGGCCGATACGAGAATTTCGTAAAAGCCGAAAAACAGATGCATTCCCCGGTTAACCTTGGCTATGAAGTCAAGGGCTATTCCTTTGACGACACCGATGTTTACAAGACCATCGAAGGTGCTTCCTACGTGCTTCAGACCTATCCGGACAAAAAACTGGAAGCATACATTGACAGCGTGCTTGTGATAGTTGCAGCGGCCCAGGAGCCCGACGGTTACCTGTACACCGCCCGCACCATGAACCCCCAGCACCCCCATGAATGGGCAGGCGACCGCCGCTGGGTAAAGGACGAGGAACTGAGCCACGAGCTTTACAACCTTGGCCACATGGTGGAAGGCGCAATTGCCCACTGGCAGGCCACCGGAAAGCGCAATTTCCTTGACATAGCCATCAAATATGCCGATTGCGTGGTTCGTGAG
>JAGCWB010000158.1 GCA_017962065.1 Bacteroidales bacterium | reverse complement strand
GTGGCTTCGGCCTCCGGTCCGTTCAAAACACCTGCCTCCACCAACTCCACAAAGCCCTGCCCCACATGCTCTACAATACGCACATCGTCCTCAAAGCGGCCGCGGGTGTTCAAATACTTGGAGCCTTTCAACGTTCCGGCAGTTGCCAGCACACCTATCACTCCACTCCGTGTGCCCAGCGCCGCGGGCTTAACTGCAGGTTCCATGCCAACGAAGGGCACGTCGGGGTATTCGGCACGCAAGGTGGCAATAGCAGCGGCAGTGGCGGTGTTGCAGGCAACCACTATAATATCGGCCCCTTTATCCAGCAGGAATTCCGTGATATAGCGGCCACGCCTCTGGATGTACAGCGGCGTTTTTTCCCCGTACGGGCAGTGGGCGTTGTCGGCAAAATAGTGGTAGCACTCCAAAGGAAGTACTTTTATAAGTTCCCTGTAAACGGAGAGTCCTCCGCTGCCGGAATCGAATATGCCAATAGTTGCCATTTTATAACGTCTGTCCCCAGGTTTCGTCAATTACTGCGCGGGCAGCGGCATCGGCGGCGGGATTAAGGCCGATATAAGGATAGCAGTGCTCACCTGCGCATACGTCGTAATGGTTATGGACGGGGCCGGCCGATAAATCCAGTGACACGGGAGGCCGATGTTCAAGCCAGGTAACAACACCCGGCGTACTTACCAGCGAAGGACCTCCGGTACACTGCTTCCCGGCCTGACGGCGGGCCATCTGCGCCATAAGATCTGTCCGTATCTGGAGCACCCGGCTGCGGCGGGAATCCTCCGGCAGCAAAGATATCACGCTAAGGAGATAATCCTCGGCCCCTCAGATATGTACCGCCTGACCTTTGCCGCTGTCCACTATGAACTTAAGCGTGCCGGCATAACGCCTCTCCCCTTCCTCTCCGTAAATGACAAATGAAGGTTCGGCAAAGAGGGTTGATATGGTAACCGCCTCAAACACAAGTTCATCGTACAGGGCTCCGTTGTAATCTATCTTGCCTTCCCGGTAAGAAACAGTTTGCGGGCCGGCGCCGTCGGAAATTATTTCAAAGCCTATACAGGCAGCCGCACAAATGCCCACCTCAACACGAGGCTGGGTGCGTACCAGGCGCCACAGGAGGCGTTTTTCATCGGCCTCGGAGAGGGTTACGTCTTCGAAAATCTGCTCTAACACAGGAGCGTCAAGTCTGTCAAAGTCACCCACTTCCGGCACCACCACAAAGCCGGCCATTTCGGCCGATCCAGGGGCGATGCTAAAGTGGGCATCCCCTTTGGCATAATAGCACTGCGGCTTGGAGGCGCTGCGGATTATCACCAGTGCGCGGTACTCCCCTTCGCTGCAATATGCAAAGGCGTTGAAGCGGGGCTCCGTTTCTTCGGCCAGAAGATTGAGGCAGTCCAGAAGCCTGTAGAACATCTTGGCCATGGACTTTGACGTTTGCGCGCGCAGCATGAAAATGCCGCGGTTGAAACGCTTGTAATGGTACAACTGGGCATCCCGCACCGAGTCTATAAATTCTAGCTCCGAAGGGGTCTCACCGGCCAATACCATATGCAAAAGGCGCTCTGCAGCACGCTCCAGGGGCATATAACCTTTGGGGCAGGCCTGGAAATGAGCGTGCTGGGGAACAGTTGTACCGCTGTTGGGACTGTTGTAAAAGACTATGTAGTTTTCCATCTGGGCGGCAAGGTCCAGCATGTCCGGGAAACGGTGCCAGATGGTCTGGGGGGCATGGATATCGCGCGTTATTACCAGATGGTTGGGGAAAATTGGAGCACGGTTGACAAGGATATTGTATTTGCGTCCTTTTCGGCCTTCAAAAGGAAGGGTGTGCTGGTGTTCCATGTAGTTTTCCTCGCACAGAGGGCAGCCGTGGTCAAAGATGGGAAGGCGGCCCGGATTCGACTGCAGGGTAACCAGCATGCCATTTACAGGAATGGTACGGGTGCGGGCGCTCTTGAGGGCGCGGTACTTTGCCGCAACCGCAGGCCACACGGAAAGCTGGTCGTGTACGAATTTGTCGATATCTGTTGCCATAACCTTGTAAAGTTACGGCTTTTTTCGGGGAAATCCTACAGAAGAGCCAGCAAACTGGCCCGGATTCGGGAAAATTCAGACTCAAAGTTGGGGGTTAATACACCCTTCCCTATTGCAGCGTCTATTTCCTCCATGGTCCACCACTTTCCTTCCGAGACTTCGGCATTGTCAGGATCAAGATCCGGATGCCCTACCATGGCAAATATGAGCACAAACTCACTGTCCCTCTGGGTCTGGTAAACATAATTGTCCAGAAAAATGGGATTAAAGCCGTGAAGGCCAAGTTCTTCGGCCGCCTCACGGTAAAGGGCTTCCAGCGCCTGCTCACCATAAGTTACGTGCCCGCCAACGGCAGTATCCCAGTAACCGGGTAGAAGGTCTTTGGTACGTGAACGCTTTTGGAGATATATCCGTCCCATGCGGTCAATTATGTGCAGATGAACCACCGGATGCAAGGCCTTTGAACCGCTGTGGCACCATGCGCGCGTGGCCTGTCCATATACAAGGCCTGACAACTCGACAAGGGGCAGCATCTCACCTTTTGGCACGGATGGTTTTCCGGGCCGATTGACGGAAGGCCTGGGAAATACCGGAGCCGGTTCAAGAGGATAAAGGATGTCCATCATAGCCTATGCCATTGCAAGCAAAATGAGAAGCTGCGCCACCAGCACCCTCATGAACATTGAAAGCGGATAAACCGTAGCGTAATTCACTGAAGTATAGTCGCTTCCATACATGCCCTGGGCAAAGGCCAGGACCGGAGGATTGGTGCAGGAACCGCTTATGAGACCGCATATCTGATAGAAATTCAGATGGCAGAAAGCGCGTGCCACTATGAAGGTGATGCAAAGCGGCACCATGGTAATGAGAGCGCCGTAAAGTATCCACCAATAACCGCCGCCAACAATCGAGGCCCAGAAGTTTCCGCCTGCGCCAAGACCGACGGCTGCAAGGAACATGCAAATGCCAATTTCGCGGATCATGAGGTTGGCACTGGCAGTTGTGTATGTGGTAATCTTATACTTGGGGCCAAAGTGGCCAAGCAGTATGGCTATAATGAGCGGGCCGCCTGCCAGGCCCAGTTTGATTGCCTGCGGAATGCCGGGGAAATGGATGGGAATGGAGCCGAAAATGATACCCACCACAATGCCCAGGAAGATGGGGACAAGATTTGGCTTGTTAAGGGCGTCGTTGGAATTACCCACCCTCTTTGCCAGATTTTCGATGTTCTTGAGAGTGCCAACGCACATAAGGCCGTCACCAACCTGGATGTACAAGTCCGGATTTGCTACAAGCTCCACGCCTGCACGGATTACGCGGGTTATGCTTACGCCAAAAGCACTGCGGAAGCCCAGTTCCTTAAGCTTTTTGCCGGTTAGTTCGCTCTTCGTAACCATAATTCGGCGCGTAACCAGATTATGGTCTTTTTCCTGCCAGTCGGCCTGATGCATTTCCACTTCCTGGCCAAAGAGTATGCGAATCTTGTCCACCTCTTTCTGCGAAGTCACAACCAGCAGTTTGTCGCCTTCGTTCAGTACCGTATCGGCCTGAGGGGAAAGAATCTCATCCCCTTTCATCACGCGGGATACCACAAATCCTCCGCCGAATTCATGAATCACGTCAAATAGGTTTCGACCGAAGATGGCGGGATTTTCCACCATAAGATGCATTCGGCGGGCCTTCTCCACCTGGCTTTCAGAGGCTTTAAGATCGGCCAGCTCCTTCTGGGGATCTATCTTGAAAATGGCCTTGAACAGCAGTATGACCACGATTACACCAATGACGCCAATAGGATAAGCCACGGCATAGGCCGATGCAAGTCCGCCGGAAGCCTCACCCGCCGCCAGCGCACTTGTGCCGGATGAAGTGGCAACATCGATGAACGTTTGCTGCGCGGCACCAAGGCCGGGAGTATTGGTGACGGCGCCTGACATTACGCCCGTCATGGTTTTAAGGTCTTCCCCGGAAATAACAGAAATTACATAAGTTACGGCTACTGCCAGCAGGATGTTCATCACCGCCAGCAGGTTCATCTTTACGCCGCCGCTTTTGAAAGACTGGAAGAATCCGGGACCCACCTGCAGGCCGATGGAAAAAACGAACAGTATAAGGCCGAACTCCTTTACGAATTGCAGCATCTCAAGGTCCATCCTGAAACCAAGATGTCCCATTAAGATACCAAGGAACAGTATCCAGGTGGAGCCAAGGGAGATACCTTTCACCTTGAACCGGCCAAGGAAAAGGCCTATGCCCATCACAAAGCACAGCAAAAGGATGCTGTGGGCAACTCCGTATCCGAAAAAGAGGTCTTTCATGGTTTAAATGTCTATCTTGACCACGAAGCAGGATTTTCCATCAACACGGCCTTCCACGTACCAGGAGTCGGCATCCTTGGCGCGGAACAGCTGAACCTTCTCTCCGGCTTTGGTCTCTTTGTTAAAGTTTATGTAAAGGTCTTTCACGCTCTGGCGGGCCTGGTCGAACGGCAGACAGTCCATAGCCCAAACAGCATAACGGGCATTATTTGTATGGCCGATAAGGTCTATATCCGAATATGCAACCACATGGTCTTTTACATATTCCGGCTCCTGGCCCTTTGGAAGGCCGATTTTGGGGGCCGGTTCCACTATAGCGTCGTCTACCTGATAGTCCACTTTCAAGAACTGCGCAAGGTCTTCCGGCCGTACCAGGCGGCGGGTGCGCTCGTCAATAACCACCCAGGAACTGGTGGCCTGGATACAACTTTCCCCTTGGACGTTTACAAGTTCGAAGTCTCTTAAGTAGAACAGGCTTTCCGCACCTTTGTGCCAGGTGAAAAGGCTTACCTGTTCCCGCCAGGCTACGGGTTTTGCAAAGTGGATATGCATGCGGCTAAGCACCCATGCAGTGTGGTGAACATGAAGCGAGTCGTAGCCAAAACCAAGCTCCTGCGCAGCCCAATAGGCAATTTCCTGCGCCAGATCCATGAAAGCCGCCGGTTTCAGAACAGTCTCCCCGTTGGTCTGATAACAAGGAATGCAAATGTCCTGACAGAACTTATACCCCTCTTGTCTTACTGGCGCCATGACTACTTATTATATATAATGTCAAGTTCCTGCTGCGAATACAGTAATCCGTCCATCCACTCCGGCGCCACACGACCAATCACGGCAAGTGCAATAACAGCAAGTAGTGCGATTCCCACTATAACTAACAGTGTAATCCACACCGCCCTCCACCAACGTTTCTTGGGTTTCGGTTCCTCGTCATGGCCGACCAGATCGGCCATCTCTTCCTCAGGAGATTCCCGGTCGGGGCCGGGAATGACGGCAGGTTCTGGTTCGGGTTCTGGTACAGGCTCAAGTTCTGGCTCTGGTTCGGGTACAGGCTCTGGAGCTGGGGCTGGCGCAGGCTTTATAACAGCACGCTTTTTGATTTTAAGGTCAAACATAAACGGGCTGTCCATATAATCGCCGGTATAATCTGCATAAGGCTTTTCAAACGAGCGGATATTTATAAAAGTGCCTTTTCCTATTGTAATTTCGCCATTGCGAGACCATTCATAACCATAAACAATTGTCTCTGGAATGTAGATATGGAAAGCATCTGCTTCACCACCAAAAACTTTGGTTTTCTCTGT
>JAGCWB010000157.1 GCA_017962065.1 Bacteroidales bacterium | reverse complement strand
GTTGAAACTTTCAAACAGGCAGTAGCTAATATCAAAGCATTAAACTTCGAACCGACAAAAAATAAAGACAAAGCATGCAAATACTGTAATTACAAAGACTATTGCGGAATGAATAAACTGTAAAATGTTTTATTTTGAACACCGATAAAACACCTTTTAAACGGCATTTCCGAGAGGATCAGACTGGAGATGCCGCAAACAACGATTACGGAGAGGGCCATGACCAGCGCGCCCTTCAGGGTGACGGTGACCGCCAGGGAAGAGCAGATACCCAGAACCAGTACGGTAATGGGATTACCCTTGAAGATAGGGTTCAGACTGGTTTCTTTCAGTTTTGCATCCATGGCTTATTCCTCCTCGCATTTTTTCTCTTCGCATTCTCCGCAGCAGTGCTGCTCGCAGGCCGGGGCGCTTTTTGCCATGAAGTACTTGGCATAGGCGGCCAGCCATGTGTCGATGGCGGCATCCAGACCCTGGGAGGTCATGGTTGCGCCGGAGATGGCGTCGATCTCGTTGTCAACTACGGACTTGCCGTTGGCATCCTTGGGGGCGCCGCCCTTGACGATGTCAAAGACGTTGGCCGAGTCAAAATCGGCCTTTTCTCCTACGAATTCGGCCTGGAAGGACGGGTCGTCCTTGATTTTGGCACCCAGGCCGGCGGTTTCGGACTCATGGTCGAAGTATGCACCTGCCATGGTCACGTTGTCCGGCTCAAAGGAGATGAATCCCCAGATGGGGCCCCACAGACCTGCACCGTAGATGGGGACCACCGTACGGCCGTTCTTGAAGCGGAAGACGGGAAGTTCGGCTTCGCCTGTCTTGTTGGGACCGCCCTTGATGTTGTAGTTCTGGCGCTTGAGGTCTTTGGGACCGTAAACAACCAATCCCTCGCGGGTGATGTCAAGGTCACGCAGGCGCTTGCCGTCCAGGTCGATTACAAAAGCTTCCTCAATTTCATCTGCGTACTTGTCCAATTTCTGGGTGTTGGAAAGTTTGTCCAGATCGGCCTTAGTGCCGTACTGGGCGCTGGTTAGCATCTGGGAAATGGTTTCCGCTTTTTCGTTGGCTTCCTGCTTTGCCTTGAGGCTCTGGGAAACGAAAGCAAGGATTGCGGCTACAACAACCACGATGAGGGTTGTGTAGACAATGGTATATACATTATTATTAGTATTCATAGCGCAATTCCTTTAAGCGTTGAGGGCTTTCTTTGCACGACGGTTGGTGTGAACGGTCACAACGCAATGGTCGATGAGAGGTGCCATGGTGTTCATGAACAGGATGGCCAGCATCATGCCTTCCATGTAGCCGGGGTTCCACAGGCGCACTACAACTGCGAGGGCGCCGATGAGGAAGCCGTAGATCCACTTGCCGCATTCGGTCTGAGCTGCGGTAACTGGATCCGTTGCCATGAAGACGGAACCGAAGAGGAAGCCGCCCATGACAAGCTGGAAGTAGCAGGGGAGATCCGTGGCGCCGCCAATCTGGCCAAGCCAACCTACCAGGAGGCCGCCGGCGATGGAGCTTACCATGATCTTCCAGGATGCTACGCCGGTCCAAACAAGGATGAGGGCGCCGATGAGGATGGCCACCACGCTGGTTTCACCGGTACTTCCGGGGATGAAGCCCCAGAACATGTCCATGAATGAATACTGGGAAGTGAGCGTGCTTACGCCGCCGTCGTGGGCGATTGCCAGAGGGGTGGCGGCCGATATGGCATCTACGCCGTCAAGGCCTGCCCAGGTCTTGGAAACCCAGACGCTTGAGCCTGACATGCTGGACGGATAGGAGAAGAACAGGAAGGCACGTGCCACAAGGGCAGGGTTCCAGATGTTCATTCCGGTGCCGCCGAAAACTTCCTTTACAAAGATAACGGAGAAGGCCGTTGCCAGTGCAAGCATCCAGAGGGGAACGTCCACGGGGACTATGAGCGGGATGAGGAAACCGGTTACCAGGTAACCTTCGTTCACTTCTTCGCCGCGGATCTGGGCGCTTCCGAATTCAATTGCAAGACCAACCACATAAGAGACAACGAACAGAGGGAGCATGCGCAGCAGTCCGTAGAAGAACATGCGCCAGAAACCCCACTCCAGTCCGTAAAGGGTAGAAGTCTGGAGACCCACGTTGTACATGCCAAACAGGGCCGCCGGAACCAGTGCGATGACCACCATGATCATCACGCGCTTAAGGTCGATACCGTCGCGTACGTGAGCGCCCTTGGCCGTTACGGTGCCGGGAACACGCAGGAAGGTGTCGAAAGCGTCGATGGAAGAATGAAGCCAGTACAGCTTGCCGCCTTTCTCTAAAAGGCCAGGTTTTTTCTCGTCTGCAATATCTTATGCCATTTCTTTGATCATGAGGTCTTTACCCTTTTGGATAATGGCCTGGATCTCGTTCTTGGAAGGATCTACATAGTCGCACAGGGCAAGGTCTTCCGGAAGTACCTCGTAGATGCCGAATTTTTCCATCTTCTCAATGTCTCCTGCAAGGCAGGCCTTGATGAGGTAGATGGGGAAGATGTCCATGGGGGTGACATCCTCGAAGCATTTGGTTTCCACGAAAGCGCGGGGACCGCCGTGCAGGTTGGTGTCCATGTCGTACTTCTTCTTTGGGGTGAGCCAGGAGAAGTAGCACCAGGAACTGGAGTGAACCTTGGGACGGAAAGGCTTGGCCCAGCCGAACCACTCCCTGTCGTATCCTTCACGGAGCAGGGTGATCTGGTTCTGGAAGAAGCCAAGGTAACCGTTTACGCCAAGGATTTCGCCGGTAAGGACGTTGCCGCCGATTACGCGTACGCCTTCTGCTACACTGGTGAGTTCCTTCACGGGAGTGCCGGGAAGGGCCACCACATAGCCGGTCTTTTCCGCAGCGGGGCCGGTTACGGCTACCTTGCGGGCAAGTTCCAGTTTGCCTGTGTTGATCACATGGCCGATGGCGGCAAGGCTGAGGAGGGTCAGGGTCCATACGGTCTCACCCTTCTGGATGGGAGCCACATGGCTGATCTGTACACCTACGTTGCCTGCGGGATGAGGGCCGCTCACGGTGTAGAGAGTAGCGTTCTGCAGCTGGGCAAAGGCCTTGGAACCTTTCTTTACGCCAACGTAAACCGGTGCAATCTTTGCCAGGGCGTCGATACCCGCCTGGATGTCCTTTACGGAATCGCCCAGCGCGAATTCGAAGTCGGCGGCAAGAGGCGCCGTGCAGAAAGAGGAGATGAAAAATGCCTTGGGCTTGTCCTGAGGATTGGCCATGACGCCGTAAGGGCGCTGGACCAGGGTGCCCCAGAGGCCAGATTTCAGGAGGAGTTCCTTGACATCGGCCTCATTTGCGGGAGCTTTGGTGCCGAAATCTACGAATTCCTGTTTGGAATCGGCCTTAACAAGAACAGCAAGCAATTTTCTCTTTTCACCCCTTACTACCTGCTGTACCGTGCCGCTGACGGGCGAGGTGAACAGGATCTCGGGGCGCATTTTGTCGGCCATTACGGGGGAGCCGGCCTTTACCGTATCGCCTTCCTTGACAAGCAGCCTGGGAACCAGACCCTTGAAATCCGTGGGCTTGACGGCAACAATGTCCGGCACAACCGTTTTGATGACCTCCGGGGCTGCGGCGCCCTTTACGGGGACGTCCAGGCCCTTTTTCAAATCGAGATTGTTTGACATTATTGATACAGTTTTGTGTATTTCCTAAAATACTTCGCGAAGTTACGAAAAATTTCGCTAATTTCGCATACTTATTTGGGACGACATGAGTGAGATTTTAACTGTGTTAAACGAGGAACAGAAGGCCGCCGTCCAGTGTGTAGAAGGGCCGATGCTGATTGTAGCGGGAGCAGGGTCAGGAAAAACCCGCGTTCTGACTTCCCGAATTGCCTATTTGATAGAAAAAGGGGTGCCTCCGGAAAGCATCCTGGCGCTTACTTTTACCAAGAAGGCGGCAGGGGAGATGAAGGAGAGAATAGCCATGATGGTAGGGGAGCGCCAGGCCCGCCGCCTGTGGATGGGAACCTTCCATTCGGTGTTCATCCGTTTCCTGAGGGAATTTGCCGATGTTATAGAGTTCCCCTCCAACTTCACCATCTACGACACCCAGGATTCGGTGAGCGCAGTCAAAACCTGCATCAAGCAGCTCCAGTTGGACGACAAAGTATATAAGCCCAAGGAGGTGCTTTCCAGGATCTCTAAGGCAAAGAACGACCTTGTGACTCCTACGCCGTACATGCAGGGCGCGGGTGGCTACAGGGAAGACGACAACCATCACAAAAAGCCGGAGATTCACCGAATCTACACCCTTTATTGCCAAATGTGCAAGCAGTCCGGGGTGATGGACTTCGACGACATCCTTCTTTACCTGAATGTTTTGCTTAAGCGCAGCCAGACTGCCCTGGACTCTATTGCAGGCAGGTTCAGCCATATTCTTGTGGACGAGTATCAGGACACTAACTTTGCCCAGTATGTAATTCTGCGAAAACTTGCCGCCGGCCACCAGAACCTGTGCGTCGTTGGAGACGACTCCCAGTCAATCTACGGCTTCCGCGGCGCCCAGATACAGAATATCCTCAATTTCAGGAAGGACTTTCCACAGGCCCGCACCTTCCGTCTGGAACGTAATTACCGCTCAACTCAGACCATAGTTAATGCTGCCAACTCCCTTATTGCCCATAATGAAGGCCGCATTCCCAAGCAGTGCGTTTCCATGGGAGAGAAAGGGGAGCCCATCCACCTTGTCCGTTCCTTTACGGAGCAGGAGGAGGCCCTCCAGATTGCATCGGCCATATTTGCCAGAATGCGCACGGACCATGCCCAGTATCAGGATTTTGCCATTCTGTACCGCACCAATTCGCAGTCCCGTGCGCTGGAAGAGCAGCTCAGGCGCCGCAATATCCCGTACATGATTTATTCGGGCAATTCCTTCTTTGAACGGGCCGAGGTCAAGGATATCATGGCCTATTTCAAACTGGCGGTGAACCTGAACGACGACGAATCGTTCAAGCGTATTGTGAACAAGCCCACGCGCGGCATAGGTGACACTTCCCTTACAGCTTTGGCTGCCGCCGCGCAGGCCAATCGGCTTTCCCTTTTCAAAGCAGCCTATTTGCCGGACCTTGAAAATTTCGGCCTGAAAGGTGCCGCCATAACCAAAATCCGCAGTTTCTGCTCAATGATGGAAAAGTCCGCCGAAATGGCCGTTGACGGCGATGCATACGACGTAGCCATGTCCATAGCCTCGGAAAGCGGCATCTACC
>JAGCWB010000156.1 GCA_017962065.1 Bacteroidales bacterium | reverse complement strand
CGTGGCCGATATCGACCCGGACAGCCCCGCCGCCATCTTCTTTACCGGCGGTACCACCTGCGCTCCCAAGGGTGCAGTCCTTAGCCACCGTGCCCTCATGCGCGGCAACTACCACACCATCTTCCAACCGGGCCCCATCATCGGCGTACACCGTTATATCGCCCTGCTGCCGCTTAGCCACGTGTTTGGCGCCATCGCCGGCCTGTGCGGTTGCTTCTATTCCGGCAACCTCATGTTCACCTGCGAAGATATGAAAGCCACCATTGGCAAATTCCCCGTTATCAAGCCCACCCTGCTTGTGATTGTTCCCGGCATCTGCGACATCCTCAGCGGTCTTGTGAAAATGTACGGCGCCCCGTTCCTTGGCGGAAGCCTGCGCATGATCATCTCCGGTGCCGCCAACGTGCCGCCGCGTCTGGTTGACATCTTCACCAAGCTTGGCGTGGAATTCTGCTTCGGCTACGGCCTTACGGAAACCGCCAACCTTACATCGGCCAATGCCGATGCTGTGACGCATCCCACCTCTATCGGCCGTATTTATCCCGGCCAGGAGGCCAAACTTGTGGACGGTGAACTTTGGGTGAAAGGCGATAATGTATTCTCCGGTTACTACAAAGATCCCGAAAAGACGGCCGAGGCTCTTACCCCCGACGGCTGGCTCCGCACCGGCGACCTTTGCCGCTTCGACGAGGAAGGCTTCCTCTATATCACCGGCCGAATCAAGAACCTTATCATCCTGTCCAACGGCGAAAATGTGAGCCCTGAAAGCCTGGAAGAGCCTTTCTATGCCGATCCTTGCGTGCGCGACGCCATGGTCAAGGAAGACGACGGCCTCATTGCAATTGAGATTCTGCCCTTCATGCCGGCATTCGACGGCAAGCCTTGGGAAGAGGTTCAAGCCTATATGAACAAGCTGGTGGACAAAATTAACGCCAACCTGCCTTCTACCCACCAGATTCGTAAAGTTACCGTGCGTACGGAAGACTTCAAGCGCACTGGCAGTATGAAAGTAGCACGCGTATGACAAGGGAAGAAGTATTTGACGGCCTTAAAGAGATTATAGCCGCCATCCGTCCCAACACGGACCTTACCAACGTAGGATTCCAGACAGAGCTTGTGAGGGAATTAGGCATTGATTCCCTCACAATGTTGCTGCTCTCGCTAGCGGCCGAGGAAAAGTTCCAGATGCGCTTTCCCGACGGCGCTCCCGTACCTGCAACGGTAGGGGAAGTGTGCGATGCAGTAATAAAGGCTAAAGGCTAAAGCCTAAAACCTAACCGATGCAAGACTTGACAATTGTTCCCGTTCAGGGAAAAAGAATGCTCCGGCAGTTTATCAACTTCCCGCTGGACCTCTATAAGAAATGTGACAAATGGGTGCCCGCCCTGGAGGACGACGAGTATAAGTCCCTGGGGCCGGACAACCCGTCACTGGAATTCTGCGAACGTGAACTCTACCTGGCTTTTAGCGGAAAAAAGGTTGTTGGCCGAGTGGCAGCAATCATCAATCATAACGCCAACAAGAAGTGGGGCGAGGAAGTGGTACGCTTTGGCTGGATAGACTTCATTGAGGACTTCGATGTTGCCAAAGCCTTGATTGACAAGGTTATTGAATGGGGCAAGGCCCGTGGTGCACAGAAGATCAAGGGCCCGCTTGGCTTCACCGACATGGACCGCGAAGGCCTTCTGGTAGAGGGATTTGAGAAAGAGAGCCCCTTCACCGTAATATATAATTACCCGTATTACGGCGAATATCTGGAGCGCATGGGCTTTGTGAAAGATACGGACTGGACCCAGCGCATAGTTGAGTTCTCGGACCAGCTGCCGCCCATGATGAAGTATGCCGATCTTGTGGAAAAACGCTACGGAGTGCATCAGTACAGGGCTTCCACCCTCAAACAGATGGCCCGCCGCGGCCGTGAGATGTTCCACGTGCTGAACGATGCCTTCGCCGGCCTTTACGAGTACAGCAAACTCTCAGAAGACCAGATTGACGGCTATGTGAAACAGTATGTTCCCGTGCTAAACAAAGACATGGTGGCCTTTGTGGTGAACGACAAAGACGAACTTGTTGCGTTCACAGTGACCATGCCGCATATTAGTTCCGGCGTTCGTCGGGCCAAAGGCCGTATTTTCCCCTTTGGCTGGATTCACATACTGCCTCAGCTTAACCCCAAGCGCAATCACATTGCCGAAGGCCTTCTGATCGGCGTCCTTCCCGAATACCAGGCCAAAGGCGCCGCGCTCCTTATGTTCAAGTACCTCCACGAGAACTATATCAGACTGGGAATCAAGCAACTGCTGCTCAATCCCCAGCTGGAAGACAATCACAAAGTGCAAACCCTCTTTGGCGACGACTACAATCAGAAGCCGTACCAGCGCAGGCGCTCCTACGTAAAGGAGCTTTAGCCACCATGCCTAAGAAAGAGAAAATACAGGAGATGTTTGACGGGATTGCACCGTCGTACGATAAGCTTAACCACCTCATGTCACTGAATGTGGACAAGTTGTGGCGCAAAAAGGCCCTCAAAGAGATAGTGGACGGCACGTCGCAGCAAATTCTGGATGTGGCCTGCGGAACCGGGGACAGCACAATAGCCATAGCCAAAGCCGCCGGTCCAGGCAGCATGGTCACTGGGGCCGATATCTCCGAAGGCATGATGGCCATGGTAATGGAAAAAGCCGCGCACGAAGGCGTGCACGACCGTATTCGACTAAAGGTGGCCGATGCCGAAGCGCTGCCTTTCCAGGACGGCAGCTTCCACCGAGTAACCTGCGCCTTTGGCATTCGCAACTTCGAGCATAAGGAACTTGGCCTTAAAGAATTCCACCGTGTACTAAAGCCCGGCGGCAAGGCCGTTATCCTGGAACTCTCCGTACCGGAAAACAAAACCGCAAGGTGGTTCTACGACCTTTACTTCATGCACATCCTCCCCTTCATCGGCGGCCTTATATCCGGCAACAAAGTGGCCTACAAATACCTCCCCGCCTCAGTCCACGCCTTCCCCAAGCCAGAAGCCTTCTGCACCATGATGCAGCAAGCCGGTTTCCGCAACGTCCACTTCAAAACCTTCACCCTAGGCCTGTGCCGGATGTTTATAGGAGTGAAATGACGCATAAGTGAATTATCCGCTTCTCTCCAAATAATTGTACTAAAACACACTTTCGGACTTCTAACCCCAATCACCGTGCTTTAGCGTACCCCCATGACCCCGCCTAAAGCACATTTTCGGCCTTCCAGCCCCTATCAGCGTGCTTTAGCGGGGCATTGACACGACGTGGCGACGTCGCATCCCGCAAAAATGGCGGTTTTTGAGGGATGGCAAGTCGCGATGACGTGCGAAACCGCAAAAAGGGCCGATTTTGAGGGATGGCGCGGCGAAGGACGGGACGGTGACAAAGGTACTCCCCCGCCCTACGGCACGGGATCGTAGCCGCTTCCGCCCCAGGGGTGGCAGCGGAGGAGGCGGCGGACGGTTAGGTACAGTCCTTTGAGGGGGCCGTGCTTGCGGAAGGCTTCAAGGGCGTACTGCGAGCAGGTGGGAGTGAAGCGGCAGGAGGGCGGAGTGAAGGGGCTTATGCAAACCTGGTAGAATTTGATAAGCAGAACTGCCGGAAAGATGAGCACGGACTTTAGCACCTGACGTAAGTTACTCATTCCCAAGAGATTCAAGTGCCTTAGTCATATCGGCATAAATTGCCTCGTAAGGCAGAACTTCACGCAAGGTATATATGAAAAGGATGTCCATGCCGGGGGCCACCAGGGCTTTTTGCCTGCGGTAGCTTTCACGGATGCGACGCTTCAAAAGATTACGCTTTACCGCGCGTTTGAAGTTGCGCTTGGGGACGGAGATAATTATTCTGGCGGCGTCGGAGCTTTCCCGGCGCAAATACTTGCACCTTAAGCAGCCGCTCTGGAAGCTTTTCCCATGCTCGAACAAGGCAGCCACGGCAGTTTTGCCGCAGAGGCGTTCTTGCTTGGGAAGGCTTGCATCCATTATTGTAACGACTTCAGGTACAGTTCAATTGCGGCGGCAACCGACGGGGCTTCCGGTGACGGGGCCTTGACATCGATCCTAAGGCCGGCCTCTTCCATCGCACGGACTATCGATCGGCCATAAGAGACCATCTTTATATCCCCCTGCTTGAAGTCCGGGAAGTTTTCCTGCAGCGACTTTACATCGGCCGGATTGTAGAAAACTATCATCTGATAGTCCGACAGGTTAAGATCCTTAAGGTCCTGGCTTACAGACTTTACGAACACGCCGGTGGCATATTCCAGGCCCATGGACTTGAACAGCGAGGTAAGGGCGTCCACCGAGGCGGAATCCGACATGGCAATGAGGAATTTCTCTCCTTTATGACGCGGGCCGATAAGGGCAACCACGCTTTCCGGGGTGCCGGTGCCATAGAAAATCTTGCGCTTGCGGTAAACGATGTGCTTCTGGAGGTACATGGCCACGGCTTCCGTGGTACAGAAGTACTTCATGGTTTCCGGAATTTTTACGCGCAGTTCATCGGCCAAGGCGAAGAAGGCGTCTATGGTGTGACGCGAAGAAAACACTATGGCCGTGTAGTCCAGGATATTGAGCCGCTGGGCGCGGAACTCCCTGGAGCTTAGAGGTTCTATCTTAAAGAAGGGACGGAAGTCGAAACTTACTCCGTACTTTTCGCTAACTGCTTGATATTGCGTTAGAACGCGGGGGGCGTTCTGGGAAACCAGTATCTTTTTAATGTCCATTTTACACTACTAAAAGGTAGCCGAAACCACAAGTATGGCGGTTGGCAAAAATTCCAGGCCGCAAAGGTACAAAAAAATACGGAAAGGAGTGCAAAAGAGTGAAAGAATTTGAGTCTTACGGAACAGATAATAGGCGTAAATCACAATTGTTTCCGTGTAAAGGAACCATCTCATTGTGAGGTCGCTGCCTCCTAAGGCCGAAATTATTCCCACGGTTAGAAGGACAATAATCATCAGCAGGATGAAGTACGAGCAGGACGCATAGTATGCAAGGCGGTAAAAGTCCTGACGGCGGTGCGGTCTGAAGCACCAGTAAAAGAATTGCCGAAGCGCCAGGTACACAGCCCAGACCCCACAAATGGCAAGCAGCCTGGCATCCGGCGCCAGCTCTTGGACAAAACTGGGATCGTACAGCCTGTAGCGGTACATGATAACCACAGCAGGGATTGCCAGAATAAGGGCCTGAAGGTTGCGGTCATGGCTGAACCGGACGCTGTTTTCCAGCGTGGAACTGCCTCTGGCGCGGAAAAAACTGTCCACCAGGAGCGGAACCAGCTGAAGGAAACGGTGAAGGAAAAGTATTGCCAGAAGCACAAAGACAACCGTCACTATTTGGCCCGACAAAGGTAGCCCCTCCACCGCCTGTGCAGCCGGGGCGGAAGGGGTGCGGGGCAGCAGCAGAGTGCTGTCTTGTAACATCTCCTGGAGCAGCATCAATTACCTCTTTTTGCGTTATAACCCAGTGACTTGAGTATCTCCACAACTTTGTCTCGGAAATCGCCCTGGATGGTTATTTCGCCGTCTTTGGCACTGCCGCCAACGCCCAGTTTGGTCTTTAGCGTGCGGCCAAGTTCCTTCAGGTCATCGGCCTTACCTGTAAAGCCGGAGATCAGCGTGACCTGCTTGCCGCCGCGGTTACGACGGTCAATGCCCACTATGAGCCGCTGCTTTGAAGGAGGAAGCGTCTGTGCCTCCTCCTCCGCTGCGGTTTGATACTGAAAGTCCGGATTGGTGGAATAAACCACCCCCAGACGCTGTTTCCAGTCGTTCTCCATTTAAATATTACGTTCGGCCGATTCCACAAGGGCGCGGATATGGCCGTTCAGTTTGTCGTTCTCCTGCAGACTTTCCAGCGTGCAGTGCATGCGGTAGCGCCAGTAATAGCGCGGGATGGCGGGCACGTTGATTCTTTCGTCGGCCGGATTTCCGTTGTAACGGACTTCTCCGTCGGTGGCAAGCCAATCCTGCAGGGGCAGTATGGCAAGCATTGCAGGGGAATGCATATGCTGGGCAATAATAAGGTCTGCCACCCAGGGCTCACAGAAGTAAGGGGCGTCGCCTTCACATCCAAGAACCTCGTTGAAATAGCGCTGGGTCAGGCCTCGGTCTTCTTCCCACCAGGCGCGCAGCGGAGAGGTGTCGTGCGTGCCGGTTGCACAAACGCACCAGTAAGGATAGCGGTCCGGGTGGCCGAACGTGTCTTTGGGATCCTTGGGCATACGCTGTATCTCCAGAGACAGGATATTCAGCTGGTCCATTACCGAGGGAACGCAGCCTGGAATCATTCCAAGGTCTTCGCCGCAGGAGAGCATGCCGGTAGAGCGAAGCAGGGCCGGAAGTTTTTGCATGGCCTGCTGGCGCCAGAAGTCGTCGTGCCTGTACCAGAAGAAGTCGGTGCTAAGCTGATCGTAGCGGTATTTCTGGCCTTCAGGCAGGGCTGCATAGCGCGATGTCTTCTGGCCGGAGATGCGGGGATGCCACCAGCCGGGACGGCGGGGATCTTCTACAAACAGAACGTCCGTGCCTTCTCCCTCGCGGGGATTGAAGCCCATGTTGTTAAGTTCCTGCTCCGAGTAAGGCAGGGCGGGATTGAAGTGGCCCATGAGACCGCTCTTGTGCGGACCGGGAATCTCCCAAATGCGGAAGAAGCCCAGGATATGGTCAATGCGGAAAGCGTCGAAGTACTCCGACATCTTGCGCATGCGCTCTTTCCACCACTTGTAGCCTTCCTTGGCCATTTCTTCCCAGTTGTAGGTGGGGAAGCCCCAGTTCTGGCCGTCTTCGGCAAAGGCATCCGGCGGTGCACCGGCCTGGCTGTCCATGTGGAACAGATGAGGGTGCTGCCATGCATCCACACTGTTGCGGCTAACGCCGATAGGAAGGTCTCCCTTGAGGGCAACGCCGTGCACGTGAGCATATTCCACAGCCTCTTTAAGCTGTTTGTCCAGAAGGAACTGGATGTAGCAGTAGAAGCCCACTTCATCGGCATGCTCGCCGGCAAAGGCATCCACCTTTTTGGCGTTGTAGGTGCTCAGCTGCTTCCATTTGCCGAATTCCGGCGTGCCATGGATGTCCCTGAGGACGCTGAAAACGGCGTACGGCAGCAGCCAATCGTCGTTATCGGCCTGGAACTTTTTATATTCGGCCGATTCTAACGTTGCCTTGCCCTTGGCGCCTTTGTACAACTTGCGAAGGATTTCCAGCTTGGCGCCGTTAACTGCCTCGTAATCAATTGCCGGCAGGGCCTCAAGCTGAGCCTTTTTCTCTTTGTATGCCGCATCCTGGCGTACTCCGGCGGCGGGCAGATGGATGAACTGCGGGTGCAGGGCGAAGGAACTTACCGCGTTGTACGGGTAGGAATCCTGCCAGGTGTGGGTCATGGTGGTGTCGTTGATGGGGAGCAGCTGAATTACGCTTTGTCCGGCTTTGACGGCCCAGTCCACCAGATGTTTGATATCGTTGAATTCGCCAACGCCGAAGCTGTCCTTGCTCCTGAGGGAGAACACCGGAACTGCCACGCCGGCTCCACGCCAGGGTTTGGTGGCAAAGCGGGGCTGGATATCGGCAATAATAAGCTGGGTGTCCTTGGGAGGAACCTCTGCGAAGAAATGGTTGGGGCCTTCTTCCCACATGCGGATTTCCTTGGTTTTGGAGTCGATAATCACGAATTTGTACTCCATGGGCTCCGTGATATCCATTGTAATGAACCACCAGGGGAAGGCCTCGCCGGACAGGGGATGTACCTTGTTCCAGCCGCCCATTTCCTTGCTGGAGGCCACCAGGGCCACGCTTTCCCCGGTTCTCACTTCCGGAATTGCCACGCGCATGCACACGTTGCCAAGATCCGGGTTAGGGCTTTGGGGATGCCTGAACGACATACCGTCCGGCCTGCGGAAAATAACGTCGCTAAAGGCCGATGAATAGAAGGCCGAATTGGCCGGGCGCGACTTCCAGCTTGAACGAACGATTATATTTTTCTGTGCCACGGGCGCCTTGAAACGATGTGCGCGCCACTCTTTCTTAACCACGTTGCCGGCCGATACCACCTCAAAGGTGAATGCATCGCCGTTCTTCAGGTCCCGGCCGGTGAGCATGATTTGCCAAAGGCCGCCGAAAGAGTACTGCATAGGGATACGGCGCTTGCCGATTTTAAGCTGCACGCTCTGTCCCCACTCGGTATGGTACTGAAGCTGAATGTTTATGGTCATATAGTTTTGTGTTGGTTGTCTTGTTTGCCTACTAAGATAACTTTTCCAAAGGAAAGGGACAAAGATTAGGGGGTGTTTTTTTCCGAACTGTTCAGATATTGCGACGAATGAACAAAATGTGTATTTTTGTAAGTGGATAAATTGTATGTGCATGTACGCAACTGTTGTAAAAAACGCTGGTAGTCATTACTTGTTGTCGGAGCTGCCTAAGTGGGAGGTTTTCCCGGCGGTTCTGCGGGGTAAGATTCGTCTGAAGGGCAGTTCTATTACAAACCCTATAGCTGTTGGAGATAAGGTGAAGTATGAGATGGAGGGAGATTCGGCCGTTATTACCGAAATTCTTCCAAGGCGCAATTATGTAATAAGGCGTTCCACCAACCTTTCCAGGCAGGCGCATATTATTGCGGCCAATGTGGATATGGCCTATATTGTTGTATCACTGTTCTTTCCGGCGATCAAGCTGCCTTTTTTGGACCGCATACTGGTAACCTGCGAGCTGTACGGAATTCCGGCAACAATAGTGCTTTCAAAGACAGACATGTACCGAGAACTGGCGCAGGAAGACATCGACCATTTCCGTGCAATTTATGAGAAGGCCGGATATCCTGTGATTGAGACTTCCGTTCACACCGGAGAGGGTATCGACCGTATCAGGGAGGCCTGCAAGGGCAAGGTGAACCTGTTTTCAGGTGAATCCGGCGTTGGAAAATCTTCGTTAATAAAGGCGCTGGATCCGTCGCTTAATCCTAAAATCGGCTCAATTTCCGTTGCTCACCTGCAGGGAAAGCATACCACCTCTTTATATGAGATGTATCCTTTGGCCGATGGAGGGTATGTGATTGATTCTCCCGGAATCCGGGGTTTCGGCCTGGTGGATGTGGAAAAGGAAGAGATTGCCAGGTATTTCCCGGAAATGCTCCGTGCCGCAGCAGAATGCCGATTCACTCCCTGCACCCATACCCACGAGCCCGGCTGTGCCGTGAAGGAGGCCGTAGATGCCGGAGTGATTGCCCCGGAGCGGTATAACTCCTATCTGGGCATGCTGGAAGAAGACAAAAAGTTCCGATGAATCTTAACAAGGAAATCCTGCGGCTGGCCTTGCCCAGCATCCTGGCCAACATCACCGTGCCTCTGGTGGGGATGGTGGACATGGCCGTGGTGGGGCATCTGGGCGGGGGCGGTAGTCTTAGCGGGGCGGCCCTGATAGGCGGGATTTCTGTTGGAGCAATGCTATTTGACATGCTGTACTGGAACTTCGCTTTTTTGCGGGCCGGCACCGGCGGCCTCACCGCCCAGGCCTACGGCCGCCACCTGGCCGCTTTGGCCTCTGCCGGCAGTCCTTCCGTCATGCCAGGCGGCGACCGGGCATCTTCCGAAATCGGGCGCATACTGGGGCGGGCACTGCGAATTGCGCTGTTGTCCGGCGTGGGGCTTATCGCTTTGCAGTGGGTGGTGGTGCAGTTGGCGTTTCTGGTGGTCCAGTGCACGCCGGATGTGCGGGGGTTGGCAACTCAGTACTTCTATATCCGCGTATGGGCAGCCCCTGCAACACTGTCGCTGTTTGCATTGAAGGGCTGGTTCATCGGCCTGCAGGACACCCTGCGCCCCATGCTTGTGGACCTGCTGGTGAATCTGGTTAACATTGTACTTTCCATCGGCCTGGCTTTTGGCGTAACCATTCGCGGTATCACACTCCTCCCTGCCCTGGGCTTCTCCGGCGTAGCCATCGGCACCGTAATAGCCCAACTAGCCGGCTTCATCCTGGCACTGGCACTGGCAAGTAAGTACCTGAAACTGAGCCACTTGCTGAAAACCCTCGTTCAAAAAACGAACGACGGTTTTCAGCAGAACGCTGATACTCAACAACTTAACCGCCAGCCTTCCACTGCGGCAACAGGCTCATTCTTCCGCCTGAACCGGGACCTGTTCCTGCGGTCCGTGGGGATGATTGCGGTGTATATCGGCTTTACCGTGCTGGCGGCGGGGTTGGGAGACTTGATGCTGGCATTGAGCGCTATTCTGATGAAGCTGCTTATGCTGTTCAGTTACTTCTCGGACGGTTTTGCGTATGCCGGGGAGGCGCTTACCGGGCGATTTATAGGCGAGCAATCGGCCGATGGTGTGCACTCTACGGTAAGGGGTACGTTCCTCTGGGGCATTGGTGTGGCGGCGCTGTTCATGCTGCTGTACGGCTTTGGCGGAGTGCCGCTGCTCAGGCTCATGACCTCAGACACTTCGGTGGTTGAAGCCGGCCGGGCTTTCCTGCCCTGGCTACTGCTGATGCCGCTAATCGGCTGCCCTGCCTTCATCTGGGACGGCATCTTTATCGGTGCTACTGCCTCCAAAGATCTTCGAAACAGCACGCTGCTTTGTGCCGTAGTCTTTTTCGCCGTATGGTTTATCGGAATTAGCTTCGTTCCTTCGGCCTCCGGCGCCTTGCACCTCCTCATGGCCGCCTACTTTGCCCACCTGGCCATCCGCGCCGCGTACCTCACCCTCCGCTACCGCCCCGCAGTTTGGGATAAAATCAGTGCCGCAGATACTTCCAACCGATAACCGGGAGGAGGAAGGCCAGGAGGCAGG
>JAGCWB010000155.1 GCA_017962065.1 Bacteroidales bacterium | reverse complement strand
GTAGATGCAATAATCCTCGCTCTTGCTGCCGTCGGCATTAGTGCCTTTCATTTCTGCTGTGAGCGGCATTCCGCAGCTCTGGCAAAACTTCAGTTCCATATTTCTTTTGTGTTTAATTTACTGCATCACACATACATTTCCTTTTATTTCTGATAAAGATAACGCATTTCCGGCAATTAACAAAACCTGCGGCTGATTTGGGCGGGTCGGCGGCGATTTTCCCGCAGATAGCCGGCCTGTTTTTTCGAGGCCAGTATGACGAGATTTTTTGCCGGCCTGTTTTTTCGAGGCCAGTATGACGAGGTTTTTTGCCGGCCTGTTTTTTCGAAGCCAGTATTCCGCGTGAGTGCAGCCGAGCCGAGAGGCAATACCGGTCCAGGCGAGCGGCAGGGTATCGTCAAAACAGGCCTTTTTTGCGCTTATAGGTGCAAACTCGTGGACCGGTATGGGCACCTTAGCGGCGCTATTTCAACAATTATTTGAAATTCTGTAGAAAATCGATTAACTTTGACTCGCAAGTTTATGCTCAAACAAGACAGAACCATTATTCACGTGGAGGTCAAGGACACCCACGACCATTTTTACTTTGGGTCTGCAGCAGCCATGTTCGAAGACTCCAGGGTTAAGAATTTGCTGAAAATCAAGTATCAGACATTCCGCACCAAGCGCATCGCCCCGGGAAAGCCCTTTGAAAACGAGTTCGTCATCGTCCGGAAGGGCAACCTGAGCACCATCGATCACAAAGTGCTGGCAGAACTGCTTTAGAGCGGGATCGACTTATTTTGCTGATACCGGTCCACGGGTGCTGCAGGGTACCGTCAAATTCGGCCGCTATCGCACATAGAGGTACAGTCGCTTGGTCCGGTATCAGCACTACGCTGTATCCAACAGGCGGGCTGCGTCGGCATAGGAAATGCCGCATACCCTGGCTGCCTGGTGTACACTGGCACTGAAGCGGAATCGGATCTGACGAAGCGTCTCTGCCTGCTCGGGAGTGGAAAGGGCTCCGAAGGCCGGTTTCTGAAACAAACTCTGCAAAAGGTCCGGAAGTGCACCTAGTATCACCTGGTCGCGGAAAGCCGGCAAGTTTTCATCTTCCGCCTCCAGGCGCTTCCTGGCCTTTGAAGAGCTGTTCAGAAAATACTGCATCCGCCGGGGATTTCTAAAGATAGACTCCACCCTCTTTACGTCAACATACGACTCGGGCAGGACAAAACCCGCATCCGAAAGCAACCAATCGTCCGGAAGTTTCAGTGCATCCCCGCTATGCAGAAGACGTATTCTTTCCCGACCGGACAGATCCCCCAGGCGGCGGAGATTAACCGTCGGACTGCCGGCCCTCTCCCAACCGGTCTTAAAGAACGCACTCCCGGTACCCCACGGATATTGCCCCGGGTACAGACAGATATTCGCGGCCACGCAGTTTACCTGTACATAAGCAAGCACGCGTTCGAGAGATTCCACTTCCTTTTCGGATATTTCCCTAATATCCAAGCTATTACGCCTAAGGAATTCTTTTGTCCCATACTTGCGGCTCAGATATATGGAGTATCTTCCCTTAAAGAAATTCACAAACGCCTCAACCTCTGCCCGGGTCCCATAAAGCACGAAATGAACGTGATTGGACATAAGAATAAACACCAGCACAATCACCCTCGGCGACAGCACAGCCTGGATTGCAACGTAGTTCATCCCGGTAGCAAAATCTTGATCATCCCTGAACCACAACGCCTCCTCCAGATGTGCCGTTGTAACCAAATAATACTTCCTCATCCTCACAAAAAACTATACTTTTGTTTACAGAAGCCCGAGATTATCAGGCTTGTCCGAATTGCACGGCAGACTCACGGTCACCCAATCACCGCCCACCCGGTTTTCTACAAATATACCCATAAAGTTGATAAAGGCCAAACTTTTTCAACTTATTTTCAATAATTGTAGCCGCATTTGCAGGCACTACCGTTCATACCGGTCCAGGCCAGTGGCAGGGTATCGTCAAAACAGGTCGTTTTTGCGCATATAGGTGCAGACCGGTGGACCGGTAGAAGCACTGTCCCAGTGCACCAGCAGCGGCGAAAGGGGAATCCGTCTGGGATATCCATTGTTACCCTGGACCTTGAAGTCATGCACCTGAGAAACGGGCAATATACGCTCTAACGTCGCATTGAGTACCGAAAGATTCTCACAGAACGCGTTATCTTCCAGATTGGTAAGTTTTCGTACCCGGCGCCGCCTGTCTTCGGCATCGACATTGGGGGCAATTGCTTGGTAAATGTCTTCCAGTTCCTTCTGGAACCTGGCCCTGTCCTTTAAAAGAATCCCCTCCGGATGTTTTAGAAACAGAATGAAAACCGCACGCACCAGGGGGCGAAAAGGGATTGGCTCCCCTGCCGGCCCACCCATGTGGATGCGATAATCCTTGTCGATATAAAGTTCTACCGGAACTTGCGTGTCTGTATCATTCCGAACTCCTATTTCCACGAGACGCTGCCTTGCCGCCTTTATCAAATCCAACAGCTCCGCCGCTTCCATTCCCTCCAGCATTCCGGCATAATCAATGGCAGACGATTCCCTCAAGAACCCATCTTCCATTGAGAACAGCAGCATCCAGGCAAGCTGCGCTTCTATTCCAGCAAATTCGCCCATTTATTCATCAACAAATATATGTATAATGTTGATAGCGGCCAAATATTTTCAACATTTTTTGATACTTTATATGTACGGCATGCCGTTTCATGACAGATCAGCAAGCAATGCCCTTATCGGCCATCAGCTATAGCAAAACATTCGACATAAGCAAACAATTACAAGCTTGTAATCGCTATTATTTGCATCTCCCGCAATGTACTTTTGCAAAAAGAGCGTACGATGTCAAAGGCAGGAAAGCATACAATCAGCATATCCCCTAGTATCGGGAAGTACAGCGGGCACGTTCTGTTGCCAGATGCCGACATGGAAATTTATCTCAACCCGGTGGAACGTACGCTCTTCTGCCTGTTCCTTGCCCATCCCGAAGGCATCTTTGCCGACAATCTCCTTCTTCATTGGCAGGAACTCCAATCCTTATACGAGCGCGAGTCGCTTTACGACGATCCTGTCCTGAGAGACGCTGCCCTGGAATCCCTTTGTGCCGAATCCAAAAGGGTCTTCTACGCCAATATCTCACGCATCAAAAAGAAGTTCGTCGCCGCCCTTGGCGCCAGAAAAGCCGGGGGTTACTATATCAAAAGGTATCCGAATGGCCTGTATCGCACCCTTGCAACGCTGTCTCCACCTACACCTCTATCACTACATCCGCCACAAAGTCTCTGTTCTCTCCGTAGCAAACGTACCCCATCTGGTTACAAAGCATCCTTGTCCGGCCGATGACCGTCCCGCTTCCACCGGCATAGTGCGTATGTCCATATAGCCAATAATCGGCCCCGTACTTTTCGATAAAGTCGTCCATATCCACCTGGAAGGCCGAATTCAGCACGCCACCGGGATAGTTATTGAAAGCTCCCCGAACTGTAGGACAATGGTGCGTCACAACTACCTTGGTTTTTGCCGAAGATGCCTCAAAAGCCTTTTTCAACCAGTCCACACAATGCTTGTGAAGTATATTTACATCGTTGGCACAGAACCGCCGCCCATCCAGAACGCCATAGCGGAAATCGTTCATTCCCCGCTGGACCTTCCAGTGGAAAACAGGATCAATCTGCGTCCAGAGCGTAGTGAAAAACAGCTCCACATCCTCCAACACTATGCTTTTGTTATTGATATAGTGCACATTGGGCCTGTATGCATACTCATAGTCCTCTATGGTCTGAGCTATGTCATACCCGCCAAAAAACTCGTGGTTCCCCGGGACGATGAACGTCTCCCGGTAGTGCTCTGCACACCAATCAAAGAACGGCCGTTTCATCATCTCCAGATTCCCCAGATATGATATATCACCTGCCAAAACCAGGATATCACCCGCTGGTGTAAGCCCGCCGCCCAACTCCAGCAGATTGCGGTTTTCGGCAAACTCCAGATGTAAATCCGATGCGTATTGAATCTTCATGACCAAGTCTTTTATTATATTGAAGCGGGGGTGGGATTCGACGCGCACCCCGCTGAGTTTGATGCATAGATATAACCGATTCCGCCACGCTGCAAATCGTTGCAAGGTTTGCAACGATTTGGAATCCTCCCCGGAGCCTTCTTCCTTTGCAAAAATATATTATGAGCAAGCCATTTCCACCTCAGTGCTTATACAGGTCCACCTATGTGGCAGGGTATCGTCAAAATCGGCCTTTTTTGCGCATATGGGTGCAATCCGATGGACCGGTGTGCACACAAAGTATGATGCCATGTAGTACGACATGCCTTCTACTACTATTTGCTAGAACACAATGCAAATATCATCTCACCTCTCCCCTATAGTTATTCCTCGCGTACTCAGCAAACGTATTATACTTGTACTGCGTAATCTTTTCTGTCGCAGCATTATATACATCCTCCAGCGTCAGGAACCGCAGGTTGGCCAAAGCCCCGTCTATCCCAACGTCAAAGCGCAAGTCCATCGACTGGGCGTTATAGTCATCCAACTTCCCATGGCTATGCCCGTGCAGCATCACAGAACCCCTCGGTTTCTGGTTCCACGTCACCATCGGATAATGACACATCACTACGCTGAAGTCTTCCTTCAAGAAGGGCGCGACAGTAGGCTTGAACCGCATCTCCTTTATTTGGTAGACCTCTTTGAAATAGTTATGGTATGAGCGAATCGACCCATCGTGATTTCCCTCAATCAGGAACTTCTTCCCGGGCAGCTTTTCCAGCAGCCTCCGCGCCTCCTCGCTTTTGAAAAACGTCAGATCCCCAAGGATATAGACTGTATCACGCTTGTCCACCGTGCTGCACCACAGGTCCAGCAACCACGCATCGTGCGCCACGATATCCACCGTATCTGAATACGGCCGCTTGGGTGAATGCTTCAGGATATTGGGATGGCCGAAATGAAGATCGGCCGTAAAGTAAATCTGGTCCATACTCATTCAACGACTTCCTTTGCGAACAACCTCAGAATTGCCAGAATAGCCTCATTCGCCGGCAAGAACTCAGTGTCTTTTATCTCTATGTCCCTGCCGCTTTTCCGGCCATACAAATAGCAG
>JAGCWB010000154.1 GCA_017962065.1 Bacteroidales bacterium | reverse complement strand
CAACATTCAGAGTGAGGTGATTAAATCCATTGCTCAGAAAGGCGACGCCATTTTTATCGGCCGATGTGCCGATTATATCCTGCGGGATATGGACTGCCTGAACGTGTTTGTCACTGCACCGGCCGAATATCGTGCACAGCGCCTTGTCAATAGCGAGGGTCTTACCTTGGAGGAGGCCGAAAAACTGATGCGCCGCAAGGACCGCACGCGCGAAACCTATTATAATTATTATACTTTTGGCGACTGGGGCAAAGCCTTCAACTATCATCTTTGCGTGGACAGTTCTGTCCTTGGCGTAGAAGGCACGGCCAACCTTATTATTGATTTTGGCCGCATGTGCGGTAAAATCAAGTGAGGAAAGCCCTCCTAATATTCTTTTTGATTGTTTGTGCAGGAGCTGTTTTCCTGCTGCGGGGTCATGGTCGTGAGGGCTATGATTCCGAGCCTTTGGTTGAGCCCATTGCCTGGAAGGATTCTCTGAATCTTTGCATTACAAATGATTTGTCCTCCCTGCCTATTATGGACGCGGTGGTGGACAGTTTCATGAACGCCTGGTCGCTGCACGGGGTATCGCTGGCGGTGATGCGTCACGATTCCTTATTGTACGCGCGCGGCTATGGTTTTGCCGATGCTCATACACCCATGACCCCTGGCACAACTTTGCGGCTGGCTTCCGTTTCCAAGCTACTGACCGCTATTGGGATTATGAGGCTGCAGGAAAAAGGGCTGGTGTATATGGATACGCCGGTTTTCGGCCCTTTTGGAGTGCTGAATAAGTACGATAAGTATATTCGAGACGACAATTATTATCTGATTACAGTTGAGCACCTTCTGAGGCATCAGGCTGGCTTTACTTCCCGTGGCGGTGACCCGGTTTTTTCACCGTATTCCTCCTTGGAAAGTTTGCTGCGTACGCAGCTTGGCCGGAAGCTTTATTTTGAGCCCGGTACTTATCAGGAGTACTCCAATTTTGGCTTTTTGCTGCTATCCCTGATAATTGAGGAACTCTCCGGAATGCCTTATGCCGATTATATGCAGCAGGAGGTTTTTGAGCCGGCGCTTTGCCGCGGTTTCCGCATTGCCGGCAACTATCTTTCGCAGCGATTGCCCGGTGAAAGCATGTATTACATGCAGCCGGACGCCGAGCTTACGCCTTCCTTTGACGGCAGGTTTGCCGCGGTTGAAAAATGCTATGGCGGCAACAACGTTTCCGGTTCCCTTGGCGCCGGCGGCTGGACCGGATCGGCCATAGAGATGGCCCGAATGGTGGCTTGCATTGATGGTGTCGGCCCCTTGGACGATATCCTGGAGCCGTTTTCCGTGCGCCAGATGACAACCTACTACGACCCCGACACCTTCTCCCTTGGCTGGAACGACACCAAGCCCACCGGCGAGTGGACCCGCTCCGGCTCCTTCTCCGGCACCCAGGCCCTGGTGAAAACCTACCCCGACGGCGAGTGCTGGATTTTCATTTCCAACACCTCCTCCTGGCGCGGCTCCCGCTTCGCCCGCAACATAGGCGATCTATTTGTGAACCTGCGCGGGAGGTTTTCCGGAGATTTGCCAGTGAGGGATCTGTTCAGGGAGTAAGGGCGGCTGCCAGGCTGGCGGTTAAAGTGCTGAGTATTAGCTAGTTATATATAAGTAATCGTTCGTTTTTTGAACGATTACTTTGCAGGAAGTGCCTAATACACAGCGAATTAGCCGCCAGCGGCAAAGCGGCACGCAGCCCCTATTAACCTTGTATTTCTACTATTATTTGCTAAATTTGCACAAAACCGCATAGTTATGGCCGACGAAAAGATTATTTTCTCCATGAACGGGGTGTCGAAGATCCTGCCCCACAACAACAAGGTTATTCTTAAGGATATTTACCTGGGATTCTTCTATGGCGCCAAGATTGGTATCATCGGCCTTAACGGTTCCGGTAAATCTACGCTCCTGAAGATTATTGCCGGCGTTGAAAAATCTTACAAAGGAGAGGTCGTTTGGGCGCCGGGCTATACTGTAGGATATCTGGAGCAGGAGCCGCAGATGGACCCGGGAAAAACCGTGCTGGAAGTGGTTCAGGAGGGTGTTCAGGAGGTGATGGACATCCTGCAGGAGTACAATGACATTTCCATGAAGTTCATGGAGCCGATGGACGACGACGAGATGAATCGCCTGATTGAGCGCCAGGGCGAACTCACGGAAAAGATAGATCACGTGAATGGCTGGGAGATAGATTCCAAGCTGGAAAGGGCCATGGACGCGCTTCAGTGCCCGCCGCCAGACCAGAAGATAAAGGAACTCTCAGGAGGTGAACGCCGTCGTGTCGCTCTTTGCCGATTACTGCTGAAAGAACCGGATGTGCTTCTTCTGGACGAGCCCACCAACCATCTGGACACAGAAAGTATCCAGTGGCTGGAAGCCCATCTGCAGCAGTACAAGGGCACTGTAATAGCCGTAACGCACGACCGTTACTTCCTTGACAACGTGGCCGGCTGGATACTGGAACTTGACCGCGGCGAAGGCATTCCCTGGAAAGGCAACTACTCCAGCTGGCTGGACCAAAAGACCAAGCGACTGGCCCAGGAAGAAAAAGCCGAAAGCAAGCGTCGCAAGACGTTGGAAAGGGAGTTGGAATGGGTTCGAATGGCCCCCAAGGCCCGCCAGGCCAAGCAAAAAGCCCGTCTGGGTGCTTATGAGAAACTTGCATCGGCCGATACAAAGCAAAAAGAAGCCAACCTTGAAATCTACATCCCCAACGGCCCGCATCTTGGAAACAAAGTTATCGTATTCAATGATGTATCAAAGGCTTACGGAGACAAACTGCTCTTTGAGCACCTTAGCTTTGAGCTGCCACCCGCAGGCATAGTTGGCGTGATTGGCCCCAACGGCGCCGGCAAAACGACGCTGTTCAGACTAATAATGGGCCTTGAGAAACCGGATAACGGGACAATAGAAATTGGCGAAACGGTAAAAATATCCTACGTGGACCAGCAGCACCGCACGATTGACCCGGAAAAGACTGTGTATGAGACAATTGCAGGCAACTCTGAGTGGGTGCGAATGGGTGGCCGCGACGTGAATGCCCGTGCCTGGGTTAGCCGTTTCAATTTCTCTGGAGCCGATCAGGAAAAGCTTTGCGGCATCCTCTCCGGCGGCGAGCGCAACCGCCTGCACCTGGCGCTTACACTTAAAGACGAAGGCAACGTGCTGCTTCTGGACGAACCCACCAACGACGTGGACGTGAACACCATCCGCGCCCTGGAAGAAGGCCTTGACGGCTTCGCCGGCTGCGCTGTAGTTGTTTCCCACGACCGCTGGTTCCTGGATCGTATCGCCACCCACATCCTGGCCTACGAAGGCGACGGCAAAGTGGTCTTCTTCGAAGGCAACTACCAGGAATACGAAGCCAACCGCAAGCTCCGCCTGGGCCCGGATGCCCAACCAAAGCGCTTTAAGTACAAAAAACTAATGGAATAAGCTACCTGTGGCTGGCGGCTAATTCATTGTATTTCAAGCATTACTTACTCTTCCAATAATTCTCGATTTCCTCCAGGGACTTGCCGGTGGTGTCGGGGACGCATTTGTACATGATTACAAGGTAAGGGATGCACATGAATGCGAAGAGGAAGAAGGTTCCGGCAGGGGTAAGGTTTTCGAGCATCCAGGGGGTAAGCTGGCCGATAAGATAAGTGCCGATCCAGAGGGCAAAGCCGGCAATGGACATGGCCAGTCCCCTCACCCGGTTGGGATACATTTCGCTAAGGAGCACGAACACCACTGCGCTGATGGAAATTGCCGTGCAGAACACGTACAGCAGGAAGAAGGTCAGCATAAACCAGGTGGGCAGATTCGTTGCCGGCAGGAAGTAAATGCCGATCATAAGCAGGCAGAATATCATGCCGCCAACGCCCCACCAAACAAGCTGCTTGCGGCCCACTTTATCGATGATCAACAGAGCAATAACAGTAGTGAGCATGTTCACAACGCCAACAAGCACTGTGGAGAACAGAGGGTCCTGGAAGCCGGCATCGGCAAAGATCTTGGGACCGTAATAAAGCACGGCGTTGACGCCCATGAACTGACCAAGGATAGCAATGGCGCTGCCAATGAGTACAGCTTTGAGAATGCCAGGTTCCCTGAGGGCAGCCCAGGCTTCGGAATTGTCCTGCCTCTGACCGCGCACCTGCAGCCAGCGGGGGCTTTCCGGAATAAAGAAAATAAGGATGAGGAAAAGTATGTCCGGAATGGCTTCGGCACCAAGCATCGGTCTCCAGTATTCGGCCATTGAAGTGCCCTTAAGAATAAGGAAATTAGCAAGATAAGCCAGCAAAAAGCCGATGGTGATGAACAGCTGATAAAGACTTACCATGGTGCCGCGAACGGGCGCCGGGGAAATCTCGGAAATATAAACCGGCGACACCACAGACACTATTCCAATGCCGAATCCGCCAATGATACGGAATATCACCAGTTGGGTAAAATCGGCACTCACAGCGCATCCGATAGCCGATACAGAGAACAGTATAGCCGATATCAGCATGGTCTTTTTCCTGCCAAGGAAGTCCGACAACATGCCGGCTATAAGAACGCCAAGGATGGAGCCGATAAGGGCGCATCCCACATACCAGCCTTCTCCGCCCGTTCCCAGACCGAACTGAACCTTCACAATCTCCGTAGTTCCGGAAATAACCGCCGTGTCGTAGCCAAAGAGTATGCCGCCAAGGGCCGCCACAAGGGCTATGAAGAGCACGCGTCCGTTTACTTTTTCACTCATATCCTATTTAAGTTTTAGTTTATCCCAATAATCAAAACGCCTTATGTAGCAAAGGTCGAAGAGGAAGAATCCGTCGGCCTCCTTATCCATTACGCCCGCAATTTTCTCTATGGTCTTTTCCCTGCCGCCTTTGCCCCAGCCCGGTTCGTTGCCTATGTCGGGGCCGCTCACAAACGGCGCATCGCCGCAAAGGCGCTTGCGGCCAAGCCTGGCAAAGCCCTGGGAGGATTTTTCCGATTTACCGTACACATTATCGGCCGGACAGTAGGCGCCAAGCATAAGGAAATCCACAAGGTTTGCAAAGCCCGTGGCCTGATACTCAGGCGATGCCCAACGGTAAGTGGGTTCCTCCTTCACCAGATTGTACGACGGGCTTGACCAGTTTACGCCGCTACGGTAATACTCGCTGAACCAGGCACCTACATAAACGCCTAAGGGCATTTCCGGCGCCACTGTATGGACCTGGTCCGCTGCATCAGCCACAAAGTCGTGAATCACTTTGCAGCGGAAGGTGAGCCATGCATTCTCAAGGGCATCAGGCTCTTTGTTAAGGAAAATGTGACCCGGCTCGGTGAATACAGGCCAGCGCTCAGGCTCATGGCCAAGATATGCTGTAAAAGCCTCAAGTGCGCAGGCGGTATAGCCGGCGTCAAGAGCGTAGTCGTCAAATCGGCAGCGGTCCATAACAATGCCGTCCAGGCCGTCGTAGTCGGCAACCTCGGCAAGCATTTTAAGCAGAAACTCCTGAACCTGAGGATTCGCGGGGTCCATAAACCTACCGCCCACCGTTGTGATATCGTCCAGATGATTGACCAGCTCCTTATTCGGATGAAGGTCCACCGCCGCCCAGTCCCTGAGCTCCGGATGGTCGTATAGCAGGCCGATATTTCCAGCCGGACAGCGGAAGCCGCCAACCATCATGTTCACTCCGGCCATAACCTTTAGCCCGGCGGCGTGGCCTGCCTCTATGAAGGCTTCCAGGTAGTCGAAATCGGCCGTACGCTTGACGTATTTAAGGCCTCCGTCCTGCCACAGAGCCACTTCCGTAAGCGGCGGAACCACCTCTGAACGGAAGAGAGCGTTGCCGCTGGTGGGCCTCACTTCCACAACCACGTGCGTGAAACCCATATCGGCCAGACGCTTGCAGTCGGTGAAAATATTGTCACGGTTATTGGCGTACTGAAGGAAGTTGGCTCCCACCTCTATCCAAACCATGCGCGGCTTATCGACCTGCTTTGGAGTGCAGGCGGCAAGGATAAGTGCGGCAGCCAGTAAAAACCTTCTCATTACACCTTAAGTTTTATTCCAAGTTTCGTGAGTATCCAGGCAATGCAAATCACAAATGCTGTGTAAAGTGCGCACATCCCTACTCCGGTCCATCCGGCACGCCAGGCGGGGATTGTGGGCAAGGCAAACACCCACAGCGCAACGAACAGATACGGTATCATATAAACTGTTAACGTTGCTGTTCCGGCAGGCTGTAAGGGCTTGAACCAACCCGTCCAGCCGCGCTTTTCAAGCAGCCTGAGAACGGTATAAAGTGCAACCGAAATGGCGCTCACATACAGGCACCAGGGCAGCGTGCCAAGGTTTTTGGAGACAATCCAGCCCTGATGGACGGCCAATCCAATCACAGCCAGAACAGCGGCTGCGGCAAAGCCTATACCGGCCTTGGCGGTCTTTAGCCTTCTCTCGGCAAGAATCAGCATCATTCCGCCAAGCGCCATTATTCCGATATGGCCTGAACCAAGATGAACGGCATCGGAAAGATCGGCAAGGAAATTATGGCCGATAAGGCTCTATCCCCCGCGCATGGGCACTACAGAAAGGTTCACCAGGCAAATGAGCAGCCAGATGATAGGCAGAACCCACTGCCGGTTCCGGCAAAGAAGATATGCCACGGCGCAGAAAAGATATGCCCAACCAATCTGGCCAAGAATGCCCCACCAAAGAGCTTCGAAATGAGCCCCGTCCGGTGTGCGGTAATAAACTGCAAGGCCGATAAGCAGCAATACGCCGATGGTTTTGAGCCATTTTGCCGGCTTGAAATCGGCCTTGTACTGGTTCCAGACAAGGAAAAAGCCTATTACGAAGAGCAGTATCCAAAGCCACCGGCAGCCGGCCATTTCGCGCGATTCCTGATTGCAGATGAAACTGCCCATTAAAAGCAGTGCAAAAGTGCGGCTTAGGATGTGGCTAAGCGTGCTTTCGGCCGACAATCCTTTTTCAAAGCGACGGTCTATGGCGTACGGAATGGACATGCCCACGGCAAAGAGGAACATGGGATAAATGAGGTCCGAGAGGCCCATGCCGTCCTCCCAGGTTGCAAAGTGTTCCAACCAGTGCGGCACGTCAAAAACCGTCCAGAAATCGTTCACGAATACCATCAGGACCATTGTGAGGCCCCTGAACATGTCTATGGCCAGGTTACGTTTATTCATTGTCTTTCGGTGTATTTACCCATGTTTCATTGGCCCAGCCTACGCTTCGGCCGGTACCTTTTACTTCTCCTTTTATTCCGGCTTCCTGAAGTTCGCGGAAGCCATCCTCTCCCGGCTTTAAGTCCAGGAAGGGCAGCAGATAGCAGCCGTGGTCCAGAAGCACTTTCTGGACTTCAGCTGCCGGGACCTCAGAAGGATGTCTGCCGGTTTTTACCGCAATTGCCGCAAGGGCACCTGCGGCCTGCCCCAGGCCCATCACAACAGGCTGCAGACGTGTTCCGCCGTTCATTTCCCAACTTACTGAAATGGCTTTGTCGGCCACCAGGAAATCTTCCAGATTCACCGGAACCAGCACTCCCAAGGGCACGCTGAAGGAAGGTATTTTTCCGTACCACAGGTGGGACAGTTCATCGGCATTTGGATGCTGGTTGTGATGATGGTCAACCGGATAATCCCCCACTGCCACTGCCCTGGAAAAAAGGTCAAAATCGTAAGGACGCCTTGCGGCATCAAGTGTCATTGTATCGCGCCCTGCTATGCGGCGTGACTCCCTGTAATAGGGATAGAAAGGCAGGCCGTCGGCCGATGGATATACGTCGTCGGCAACACCTAAGTTGTTATAGCCCAGCTCGTTCTGGAGATAGTACAGATAGCCCAGTGTGCGGTTTTTTGCCTTGCGGTAAACTTCTTCGCGCGACATGGAAAGATAGTCCAGATAGATGTCGTTGCCGCCCTGGGGCCAGTTTAGCATGATATGGCCGTCCGGCAGGGCACCGTAGGAAAGCATCATATCGGCCGGCCAGGTGGCGCAGCAGTTTCCATAAAGGGAAGGGGCATAGTCTTCCGGCTGCGGGATTGGCACAGGATGGTCGTACCATTTAACTATAGCCACGTAGGTCATGTCCTGCAGGGCCCGGCTGTCGTCAAGAAGCGCTGCGCCTGCTTCCAGAGCCAGATCGCCCAGTTCCGTGCCGTCTATCAGTACTTTGGCTATTATGCTGCTGCCATCGGAAAACTTAATTTTCCAGTGGTCTTTAATGTATTTGACAGTAGTCTTGTTCTTGACTTTTGCGCCGGCCTTGCGGGCCATGTTGGAAAGTATTTCGGCCCCTACTTTGGGATTGAAAAGGATGTTGGATACCCAGCCGCTTTTAAGGGAATCCAGGCCGCCGTAGCGGTTGGCCAGGGAATCCGTGAACTCTTTGAATATGCCGCCACGCAGCCTGTAGTTGCCGTCTATGGCGCTCACTCCGGCGCTTGTGAGCATTCCTCCCAGCCATGGACTTTCTTCCACCACCAGCACGCTGGCGCCGTTCCGTGCAGCCTCAATAGCCGCTGCAGTACCCCCGGTACCTCCACCCACAACCACCACGTCGTAGGTTTTGGTGCAGGACAGCACAATCAGTAATGGCAGAAGAAGTCTAACTTTCATCGGCTTAAAGTAAGCGGTTGTTCAATAGCGCCGCCGGCCAGGCGAACCCAGGTTTCAAAGGCCGATGAGCCGGCGCGGAAGCGGAAAATGCGCGCGCCGCTGGGGCCAAGGTGGTTGTAAATGGTGTCACAACCACTGAAGCGGCCGTAGATGTAGTACATTTGGCCGTAGTCAAGCACATAGTCGCAATCGTGGTCGTGACCGGTTACTATGGCCTGTACGTCGCCCAGCTCGCGGAACTGAGCCAGCAGGCCGGAGTTAAGGCGTGAAGGGCACGGGGGCTCGCCGTTGGTGCCGCCAAGTATGCGGCCGCCGTTAGCCAGACCTTCAGTAACTTCCGGAAGGGGTATGTGGAAAAATGCCAGAGCCGGAATGTGGCCCAGACGCTCACTGTGGGCGCGGTACCACTCTATCTGGCTGTGGCGGATGTAGTCGTAGCAGTGTATTTCCTCCTCCCCTTTTAGCACCACTGCGTCCATAGAATCAAAGATATAGAAGACGCGGTCTGAACCAAGCGTAAAAACGTCGTTGGAGCAGCCGTACACGCCGTCTTTGGGCGGCAGGTTTACACAGCCCGGAAGGGCGCGGATTGCGGTAAACATTTCCTCACGGGTGGCGCCGAACTGGGAATCATGGTTTCCAAGAGCCACGGCCCAGGGAATGCCGCTGGCAGCCAGAGGCGAGAGCACTTCCATGGCACTCTGGATATCCGGCTTGCCAAATACGATGTCTCCGGTGTGAATGATAAAATCCGGCTTTTCCAGGGCCAGCATTTCCTCTATGCAGCGCACTGAGCGCTCACTGCGAGGGTCTCCCGCAATGTAGTGGGAATCCGTGAACTGCAGGACCTTGAAGGTCCCGTCAACGCCATAAGAGAAATTACGGGCTACACGTAAGTCCGGAGCCTGAGTAGTGCGTCGCTCACAGCTTAGCAGGGCCGGTGCAGCCGCCGCTCCCGCAACCGCCAGTGCGGCTCCCTTGAGGAAAGATCTGCGTTTCATTTTAAAAAAGCCCCGGCCCCCTGAAGGGCCAGGGCATTAATCTAAAGTATTAAAATACTAGAGCTTAGGATAAACTGCGTGCAGAAGCACACCCCATGAGCTGTCTACGACGTCGGCAACCAGATCATTGCCTTCGACCCTCAGCACCACATCGGTAGTTGCCGATTCCTGACCGCCGGTAACCTCGTGAGGACCATCAAACTGGCCAGTACTCAGGATTGCAGGATTCTTGGGATCTGTCACGTCAATGATGTACAGTTCGGAAGGCATGCTCCACTCGGGGAAGTAGGCCATGTTAACGCAGGCCAGGATTTTCTTGCCGTTCCACTCGATTGTGGCCATGCCGTTGGGAGCATAAGCCCAGTTGCCCAATTCAGCGATACCAGTCCATGCGGTACCGTCGTAATAGTACACAGTATACAGACCGTCGTAACCGGCATAGAAGAAGCCGTCGGAGACAGCAGGGCCGGCAGGGGCAAATACGGCACGGTTGGAGAGCCACAGGTCGTCGCCCAAGTCGGGAGTGGTGAGCCAGGCGTCGCCGTTGATACGGTGCGTGGACTTGTTCCACTCGTTGTAGTCGAAGATATCAGCGCTGCCATCCTTGATTTCCCATGCAAGGCAATATGTGAGACCGCCAGAGGAGCCAACGCCACCATAAATCATGGTCACAACACCGTTTCCAAAGACATTACCGCGAGCAGCCACTTTGTCGGCGCCACGGGAACCGGACCAGGCTTCGTTCACCCAAGGAATAATCACCTGGGGATTCTGCATCTTGGTGTCAGTGGCCTTCACGGCATAAATCTTACCAACGCCAAGGTACTCAATCAGAGGGGCGAAGATGAGGTTGCCGGCGTCGTCGTTGGTGATGGACTGGACGGGAACATCTTCCGGAACAGCTATAGGCGAGAATTCACCCGTTGCTGAATTTACCTCATAAACCTTAGTGGCGTCGCAAACCAACAGTTTGCCGTTGAAATAAGCAATGGAAGCAGTGGCGTCGTGGATGGGATCGTCGCTGTTGGTTACGTCAAAGTCGGCGGGAAGACCTACGGACGTTGCCTCAGAGTGACCTTCCTGGTACACATAGATTCTCTCCACGTGATCCTGGGTTTCGCCAGTGGGCTCACCGGTTTCCTCGTTATACACGGGATCCTGGATAGCAGACATGGTGAACTTCACATAGGCATAACGGAGATCGTAACCGGCATTGGCAGCAACCGTGAAGAAGCCCTCACCGGAAGTCTTGTTAAAGGCTACGGGAGCCCAGTCGAAGCTTTCGTATGTAGTTACCTCATAATCGAGGTTGGAAATGACCTGGAATTCGGCCTTGCCACCTTCCACTCCTACATATAGTTCTCCGGGGACGATATAGAACACATTGCCCTGCATGATGACAACGCCAATCTGCAGTTCACCGGATTTAATCACGACACCGCCAACGCGGCCGTTCTCCTCCTCAGGAAGAGACTGTACGGTAGCCTTGAGCTCAATATTTTCACCGGCCACACCGCCTTTATCTTTAAGTACGATGTATTCACCCTCGGCCTGAGCAGTCCAGTTGGCAGAAGAGGTGAACTTGATGGTCACGGTCTCTGAATCGGCACCGATGTTGACGGTAGCATCCGACAACAGGGTGAGCGTGGCCTGCGGCTCGGGTTCCGGGCCGGGAGTGGGTTCCGGATCCTGTTTCTGCTGGCAAGCAGTGGCTGCTACCAGAGCGATTGCCAAAAAATAGAATAACTTTTTCATAAGCATTAATAATTTAGGGTTAATGAATTAATGTAGTCGTCAAATGTCTTTTTGAATGCACTCCAGTAATTGAACATGCGTATATGGCAAAGGTCAAAGACAAAGTATCCGTCGGCCAGGCCTTTGGTCACTATCGCATCAAAAGTCTTGGGAATGTAAGCGCTTTTCAGGCCGTTTTGCCATCCTTCAGGATTGCCGATATCGGGGCCGCCGGCAAAAACCGTATCTCCCATCAGCAGGCTGCGGCCGCGCGAGGCAAAACCTTCCATGGTCCATTCCGTGGTGCCATAAATGCTTTGTGTGGAAGCATAGCAGCCAAGGAACATATAGTCACAGTGGTCGGCATAACCATAGTTGTGATAGTCGGAATTGGCCCACTTGGAATACAACTTGTGCGTGGGATAGCGCGGGCTGGCCCAGTTGACGCCGGAGGGATAATAATCAGAATACCAGGCCCCTACATAGACGCCGAATTTCACCCTGGGATTCACCCCGTGAACGGCATCGGCCGCCTTTTCTATAAAGTCGTGGATAATCTTGCAGCGGAAGGCAAGCCAGTCTTTCTGCTGGTCTCCCATGCCTGCAGGAAGCGTAGTGGCTCCGGCGGCGAACACCGGCCAGGCCGCAGGCTCCTGCCCCAGATATTCCGTGAACTTGGCCTTGGAGAAATCCGAAAATTCGCTCTGCAGCCCGCTGTCGTCGTATCGGCAACGGTCCAGAATAATGCCGTCCACGTCGTATGCGGCTACTTCCTTCAAAAGCGAAATCATATAGGCCTGCACTTCGTCGCTGGCCGGATTCAGGAAAACTGTTCCCTGCACGCCATCGTAAAAAGAACTGCGTAATCCGCCGGAAGTATTCTGGACCGTGGCCCATGAAGCAGGAATATCCCCGCTGAAAATGGGGCCTTCGCTTTCCAGACCGTAATATCCGCCATAACCGCCAACAAAAGTATTCAGCGATGCATGCACCTTAAGCCCTTCGGCATGGCCGATATCGATAAACGCCTGCAGATAATCCCAGGTGGCCTCGCGGTAAACAAAACCGTAGTTACTCCCCTGCCACGTTGCAAGGCGGGTTGCATGGGGCGCTATGGATGAATTCCAAAGCACAGTTGCTTCCGTAGGACGCACGTCAACCACAAGGTCTGTAAAGCCGATCTCGGCCAACTGCTTCACTTCCTTTGCGATATATGCCTTGTCGTTGGCAAAGTAAGGGAAGTTGGCGGCGGCGTCAATCCATACATAACGTGGCTTGGCTTCCGGGACAACAGGTGTTGGATCCGGAGGCGTAACGGGAGTGGGATCGTCGGGGACAACAGGGTCGTCCTTGGCTGCGGGGGAACACGCAGCAGCCAAGAAGGCGAAAAGCAGTAAATATGTGGCTCTCTTTACCACTTCTATTTAATATAGATGCAACTTCCTACAGAACGTTGCGCCCCATCGGAAGGTTTTATTGTTTCAAGGCCGTTTACAAGGAGGCAGGTAGAACCGCCGCCGTCCAGATTAATGGCGTTGGAGCAGCCGAACTCCTTCAAAATCTTAGCCACATCTTCCGTAGAATATCCGGGAACGCCTTCCGTCATGTCGCGGCCTTCGCAGACAAACAGCACAAGCAGGCCGCCTGAGGTAAGGCCTATGGCGCTGCGAGGTGCACGGCCAAGGCAGTTCACGTCGTAGTCTCCGGGCAGGCATTCCGCACGCCAGGTATTGCAAATCTCGCCGTTCTTGATGAGCACGGGACCTGCACCAATTGCGGTTTTGGCCTCAAAGGCCTTGGCCCCTGCGGGATAATTCTCGTCGGGAATTGCCTGAGGCGTACTGCCGTAGGAATTCTCGGCCGGAAGAGGATATACGTAGTGATGGTCGGTATCGGCCCAGTAACTCCAGGAGGCTTCGAAGGAGCCGTCGGCGTGCTGGATAAAAGCGGCCTTGGTGGGATAGTACATGGTGATCCAGTCCTCCGAGGCATAGTTGATATTGGGTGACAAAAGTTCGCCGTTTTCAACCGCCAGGCTGGCCGGATAATTGGTGCCGCTATCCACGTAGAAGTAGCCGCCGTTCATAACCAGCGCCGGAGCGCCCTGCGCATTGTACACCTGAGTGGGCGTTTTCAATGCATCTTCACTTCCTTGCAGTGTAGGGTCTTTTATACCCCAAACGTGCCAGGAGGCCTTTGTAAGGTCCACGGTGGCAATATAGGCCACTGCCGGTTTCCCCTTAAGCACTTCCGGTGAATGGTACAGTTTAATTCCGTCCTGAAGCTGGCCGAAGCTGCCGTCGGTTATTTCAACCCAGGGCTTATCGTCGGCATCGGGATCGTTCCAAGGCCACACCTCGGGAATTCCGTCGCCCTTCTGGGAACATGCGCAGGCCGTTGCCAGCGCAACAAATGTAAGGTATATCAGTTTTCTCATATCTCAAAACAGTCTGCCACGTAGGCGCCCAGGGCCTGTGCGTGATGGTCATAGTAGTAAAGATACAGGCGGTATCCATCGGCCGAAGGAACCAGGGCCACGTCGCCGGCAGCTCCGACTTCAGTATCTGTTGCGCCCTGCTGGAAGATGCTTATAGAGTCGTTGGCCATGAGCACGCGGGCCGATGAAGGATCCGTAGCGTCATAGAAATGGAGGCGGGGACGGATATCCCATTCCGGGAAATGACTCACGCAGAAAAGCGCCATGTACTGCGCCTTATTAAAGGTCTTGAGGTCCAGACAGTTGGGGTTAACGGCCCAGTTGCCAACAAGATCTATCCAGTTGTCCCTGTCCCTGCCGTCAAAGTAATGAAGGATGTAGCAGTCCTCGTTACCATGGGATACGCTTGGATCGGTGTTGCCTTCGTAGTAATCTACAAACCAGCCGTCTTTGTCGGGTGTGATTGAGGCGGGAACAACAGTAGCAAAATTGATAGGTGCAGCTCCCCAGCCAAGTCCAAGCGGAGCAAAGTCCTTGGTGTAAACTTCGGTCACGGAGCCACCTACAACCTTAAGCCAGGCAGTTTCGGCGGTTGTGGACACGCCTTCGATACCTTCGGCAGTAAACACTATCACAGCATCGGAAGTAATGTCGCCCAGAACTTTCATCCTGTGGCCGATGGGGAACATGCAAGGATTAAGGAAACTGTACCACAAGGTAGGTGCTACAGTAGGAGAATCCGTGACCCAGATATTTACGGTCTGGGCTTCGGCGCCGCCTGTTGCATAATTGCACACCAGCACATGGCCGGCATCGTCATTGGTGAGGCAATCGGCCTCGGCGTCTCCGAGTACCAGGTCCCCTTTGGTGCTGCCGGTGAAGGCGTCCACGATGAAAGGTGCACGTCCAT